>JAGAQI010000021.1 GCA_017622795.1 Lachnospiraceae bacterium | reverse complement strand
CCAGAGACAGGCAACCAAGGACGCAGGCCGCATCGCAGGTCTTGACGTTAAGAGAATTATCAATGAGCCAACTGCAGCAGCGCTTGCTTACGGCCTGGATAACGAAAAGGAACAGAAGATTATGGTTTACGACTTAGGTGGCGGTACCTTCGACGTATCCGTAATTGAAATCGGTGACGGCGTTATCGAAGTACTTGCAACCTCCGGTGATAACCGCCTTGGTGGTGACGACTTCGACGAAAGAGTAACCCGTTACTTCGTAGATGAGTTCAAGAAGGCAGAAGGCGTAGACTTATCCACAGATAAGATGGCTATGCAGAGATTAAAGGAAGCAGCGGAAAAGGCGAAGAAGGAACTTTCTTCCCAGACCACAACAAACATCAACCTTCCTTTCATCACAGCAACAGCGGAAGGTCCAAAGCACTTCGATATGAACTTAACAAGAGCTAAGTTTGATGAATTAACACATGACCTTGTTGAAAGAACAGCAACTCCTGTTCAGAATGCTTTAAGAGATGCAGGTATCTCCGCATCCGAGCTTTCCAAGGTATTATTAGTAGGTGGTTCCACAAGAATCCCTGCAGTACAGGATAAGGTAAAGCAGTTAACCGGCCATGAGCCAAGCAAGACCTTAAACCCGGATG
The DNA here is from genome assembly GCA_017622795.1 of Lachnospiraceae bacterium. Taxonomy (GTDB): domain Bacteria; phylum Bacillota; class Clostridia; order Lachnospirales; family Lachnospiraceae; genus SIG299. The sequence goes on along the minus strand of JAGAQI010000021.1, from coordinate 22,904 downwards.
AATGTGTAGCACTTGGTGCTTCCATCCAGGGTGGTAAGCTTGCCGGCGATACAGGTGCAGGCGACATCCTTCTTCTGGACGTTACTCCACTTTCCCTGTCCATCGAGACTATGGGTGGCGTGGCAACCAGATTAATCGAAAGAAATACAACCATCCCTACCAAGAAGAGCCAGATTTTCTCCACAGCAGCAGACAATCAGAGCGCTGTAGACATCAATGTTGTACAGGGTGAGCGTCAGTTTGCAAGAGATAACAAGTCTCTCGGACAATTCCGTCTGGATGGTATTCCGCCAGCAAGAAGAGGCGTTCCACAGATCGAAGTTACTTTCGATATTGATGCAAACGGTATCGTAAACGTATCTGCTAAGGATCTCGGAACAGGCAGAGAACAGCACATCACCATTACTGCAGGCTCCAATCTTTCTGATGCTGATATCGAAAAGGCAGTAAAGGAAGCTGCTGAGTACGAAGCTCAGGATAAGAAGCGTAAGGAAGCAGTAGAAACAAGAAATGATGCTGATTCCATGGTATTCCAGACAGAAAAGGCACTTTCTGAAGTTGGCGATAAGATTTCCGCAGATGACAAGGCAGCAGTAGATGCAGACCTTGCTCACTTAAAGGAACTCATTGAAAAGACAAATCCTGAGGTTATGTCCGAAGGTGAAGTTGCTGACATCAAGGCTGCTAAGGAAAAGCTGATGAACAGCGCACAGGCACTTTTTGCAAAGCTTTACGAGCAGAACCAGGGTGCAGCAGGTGCAGGCCCTGATATGGGTGGATTTAACGGCGGCGCTGATATGGGCGGTCAGTCTAACTCCTACCAGGATGATGTGGTTGACGGAGACTACAGAGAAGTTTAAGATGCTTTCCGTAAGCGTAACAAAATAGTTGCGCTTGCATAAAAGCATGGAGTGTGATATAAATAGTAATGGCATCTGCACAAGCTGTGCAGGTGTCATTCTATTACATTGTTAGGTGATAATATGGCAGAGAGTAAAAGAGATTATTATGAGGTCCTTGGCGTAGCAAAGGGTGCCTCTGATTCGGAAATAAAAAGTGCATATCGTAAGGTGGCAAAGAAGTATCATCCGGATGCCAACCCGGGCGATAAAGAAGCAGAAGCCAAGTTTAAGGAAGCAGCGGAAGCGTATGCGGTACTTAGTGATGCCGATAAACGTCGTCAGTACGATCAGTTCGGTCATGCAGCCTTTGAACAGGGCGGTATGGGCGGCGGAGGATTCGATTTCTCCGGCGACATGAGCGACTTGTTCGGCAGTTTTGGCGATATTTTCGGTGATTTGTTCGGTGGCGGCGGAAGACGCCGTAACAATAACGGTCCGGTAAAGGGTGCAAATGTCCGCGCGGGTATCCGCATTACCTTTGATGAAGCGGTATTTGGTACAGAAAAAGATCTGGACTTAAATTTAAAAGAAGAATGTAATACCTGTCACGGTTCCGGTGCAAAGCCGGGAAGCACTCCGGAAACCTGTAGTAAGTGCGGTGGCCGTGGTCAGGTTGTATATACACAGCAGACTTTGTTTGGCATGTCCCAAAGCGTTCAGGCATGTCCGGATTGTCGCGGTACCGGTAAAATTGTAAAAGATAAATGTAATGATTGCCGCGGTATGGGTTACCAGACCGTGCGTAAAAAAATCCAGGTATCCGTTCCGGCAGGTATTGACCACGGACAGAGTATCCGCATCCGCGGAAAAGGTGAACCCGGTGAACGCGGCGGTGAGCGCGGCGATTTATTGGTAGAAGTATCGGTAAGCACCCATCCGATCTTCCAGCGTCAGGACATGGACATTTTCTCCAATGCTCCGCTCAGTTTTGCAACAGCAGCGCTTGGCGGTGATGTAAGAATCAGCACCGTAGACGGTGATGTTATGTATACTGTGGCTCCGGGAACCCAGACAGGTACCAGAGTGCGTCTCCGTGGCAAAGGTGTTCCTTCTCTCAGAAATAAAGAAGTCCGTGGCGACCATTATGTAACGCTGGTGGTGCAGGTGCCTACCAAGCTGACAAACGAGCAGAAGGAAGCAATCCGTCATCTGGATGAGGTAATGGCCGGTGACAAAAATACTTCCGGAACAGAAAAGAAACCGGAGAAAAAAAGTATGAAGAAGAAAGTAGAAGAATTCTTCGACAATCTGGTAGATGATGATAAATAAGTAAAAGAGAGCAGAGTGGCATGTGAAAATGTGCCAGTCTGCATCTTTGCGTTTTTAAGATAAGTAAAAAGTGAGGGGTTTATACCATGAAATGGATAAAAATTGCATTGGAAACAACCACAGAAGCAGTGGATTTGGTCAGTGATTTATTAAATGAACTGGGCATTGACGGTATCGAAATCGAAGATAACTTAGGAATTTCCGAGGAAGACCGCAAGAAGATGTTCATCGACTTTTTACCGGAGCTTCCGCCGGATGAGGGCAAGGCAACCGTAACCTTTTATTTGGACGAAGATGAGGATATTGGCGCAAAGCTGACCGAGGTCAGAACAGGTCTTGAAGAACTTGATACCTTTGTAGATACCGGCGCAAAAATATTTACCGTATCGGAAACGGAGGATGCAGATTGGATTAATAATTGGAAGGCGTTCTTTAAGCCGTTCCGCGTGGATGATACTATTGTAATCAAGCCTACCTGGGAAACCTTAGAGGGGACCAAGGAGGATGACATGGTCATTGAAATTGATCCGGGTACTGCCTTTGGAACCGGTTCCCACGAGACCACCAAGCTTTGTATTTTAAATTTAAAGAAGTATGTAAAGGAAGGGGACAAGGTGTTGGACCTTGGCTGCGGCAGCGGTATTTTATCCATTATCGCCAGAAAGCTGGGCGCTTCCTTTGTTATGGGTACGGATATTGATGAAAATGCAGTCAATGTTTCCGGCGAAAATGCCTGCCAGAACGGTTTGTGTTCGGCGACTGCACAGACAAAGCCGGGTACCGATGAAGATAACGATTACACCGTGTTTGAAATGGCGGAAAAGGGATGTGGCTATTACTTAAGTAACGTGCTTGAGGAGCCGGAATCCAGAGTGATTCTTGGCAATGATTACGATGTGGTTGTTGCAAATATTCTGGCGGATGTGATTATTCCGCTGGCTGAAGTTGCGGATGAATTTATGAAGCCGGGAGCAGTATTTATCAGCTCCGGAATTATTTACCTGAAGGCGGAAGCAGTAAAAGAGGCACTGCTAGCCAACGGGTTTGAAATTTTGGAAGTTACTCAGATGGGGGACTGGTTCTCCTATGTGGCCCGAAAGAATTAGAGAGAAATCCACACGTGTAGAATTGTGCAAATAAAGGAGATTCGTCATGAATTATAGAGAGAGAAGAGAAAAAGTATACAGTCAGATGGAGGAAAAGAGTATTCTTGTTTTATATTCCGGAGAAGCTTTGCATATCAGTGCAGATGCTTATCATGATTTTGAAGTAAACCGTCAATTTTTCTATTTGACCGGTATACGAAGGGAAAATATGGCATTGGTGATTGACAAGTGCGGCGATAAGTTGGAAGAAATCTTGTTTATCGAACCAATCGACCCTTCCGTGGAACGTTGGGTCGGCAAGAAGATGACAAAGGAAGAGGTGAAGGAAGTCAGCGGTGTGGAAAGCATTGCAATGATTGATAATCTGCAGGCAACCTTAGACCGGATTATGAACCGTAAGCTTCCAAAGAAAGTATATTTTGACACGTATCGTCATCAAATGAGTGATTTGCCGGATTATAATGTGGCAAAAGCACAGGCATTTGCTGCTGCTTATCCGGGAATTGCAGTAGACAATATTTATCCGGCGGTAGCAGCGCTGCGGATGGTAAAGGATGCCGAGGAAGTAAATATAACCAAAGAAGCAGTGAAGGTGACGGAAGAAGCGTTAAACCATGTATTGAATGCCTTGAAGCCGGGCATGATGGAATATCAGGTACAGGCAGAATTCGAATATAAGGTAAAGTCCCTGGGTGCAGACGGTATGGCATTCCCGACCATTGCAGGTTCCGGTATCAACGGTACGATGCTGCATTATGAAACAAACCACGATGTTTGTAAAGAAAACACACTGATTTTATTAGACCTTGGTGCCAGAGTAAAGGGTTATAATGCAGATATCACCCGAACCTATCCGGTCAGCGGTAAATTTACCGAACGCCAGAAGCAGATTTATAACATTGTACTGAAAGCAAATCAGGAAGTGGCTGCCCAGGCACGTCCGGGGGTTACCTTAAAGGAATTAAATGACATTTGTAAAAAGGTTCTTGCAGAAGGGATGATGGAACTTGGCCTCATTGAGAAGGAAGAAGAGGTAGGCAAGTACTACATGCACAGTGTGTCCCATCATTTGGGAATTGATGTGCATGACGTAACCGTTCCAGAAAAGGATAAGCTGGAGCCGGGTATGATTATTACCAACGAGCCGGGGCTTTATATCGACGAGGAAGAAACCGGTATCCGTATTGAGGATGATTTGCTGATTACGGAAGACGGCTGTGTGGTGCTTTCGGCAGATATTGTGCGTACAGCAGAAGAGATTGAAGCAAAGATGAAGGACAGATAAGATGCTTGACAAATATATTTTTATCATTGAAATCATCGGTACCATTGCCTTTGCATCCTCCGGTGCCATGGTGGGAATCAAAAAGCAGATGGACTTATTGGGGGTCTGCGTGCTTGGTATGACAACTGCTGTGGGTGGTGGTATGATCCGTGACCTGATTTTAGGGGTAACTCCGCCGGTTATGTTTCAAAACCCGACCTATGCACTGCTTGCCATTGCTTTTTCCATTATGATATTCTGTAGTATGTATTTTTTTCAGAACAAGCTGGAAAACAGTAAGTTTTATGAAGTGTATGATAAGCTGATGATGATTTTTGACTCCCTGGGTTTAGGACTGTTTACAGTAGTCGGTGTTACCACGGCAATTAATATCGGTTATGAGACTACCGGATTTTTACAGATTTTTGTCGGCGTACTGACCGGTGTAGGCGGCGGAGTACTTCGGGATATTATGGCGGGAAATACCCCATATATTTTCGTAAAGCACGTATATGCCAGTGCGTCTATCCTGGGGGCCGTTGTTTGCGTATTGATAGAACTTTGGTTTGGCGAACTGCCGGCGATGTTAATCGGTGCGTTAGTGGTATTTATTATCCGTATTTTAGCAGCACATTATAAATGGAATCTTCCAAGAATTTTACCGTTGGAAGCAAAGCATACAGAAAGAGAGTAAAAACAGAGATGCATTGTTTTTATTGTGAAGCAAATCAAGTGGCAGGAGAGCAGATTACGATAACCGGCTCCGATGTCAATCATATTAAAAATGTCCTTAGAATGGAACGTGGCGAAGAACTGATGGTATGCGACGGCACCGGAATGCAGTATACCTGCCAAATTGAAGACTTTCCTGCCGGAGAGGTAAAACTCTCTGTCTTAAAGGCAGAAAAGGCTTCTACGGAACTCCCTGTACGTTTAAAACTGTATCAGGGACTTCCGAAGAAGGATAAAATGGAGCTTATTATCCAAAAGGCAGTGGAACTTGGTGCTGCAGAAATTATTCCGGTAATGACCAAGCGTTGCATTGTCAAGCTGGAGGATGATAAAAAGGAGGCCAAAAAGCTGGAGCGCTGGCAGGCTATTGCGGAAAGTGCGGCAAAGCAGTCCGGGCGGGGGATTATTCCAAAGGTGGCCAAGGTATTGAATTACAAAGAAGCTATAAAAAAAGCTTCGGAAGAGGGCATGGCGCTAATTCCTTATGAAATGGCGGAAGGCATGAAAACCTTAAAAGAAGCGGCAGAAAAGGCTTCTTCCCAACAAGTGATTTCCGTGTTTATCGGCCCGGAGGGCGGTTTTGAGGAAACAGAAGTGGAGTTTGCCAAGGAAAATGGTGTAATTCCGGTATCCCTAGGAAAAAGAATTCTACGGACTGAAACTGCAGGCTTTACAACGTTGTCCATTTTGATGTACGAAATTGAATGCGCAACGGAGGAAAACGAGGGAGAAGTATAAATGGAAGCATATTTAGATAATGCGGCAACCACAAAGGTCAGTGCCGCAGTCATGGAAAAAATGAATCAGGTATTTATGACCGATTTTGGTAATCCATCCTCCATGCACCAAAAAGGAATGGATGCGGAGCAGTATATCAAAGAAGCGAAGCGGCAGATTGCGGACACCTTAAAATGTGAGCCTTCTGAGCTTGTGTTTACCTCCGGCGGTACGGAGTCCAACAATATGGCTCTTATCGGTACGGCACTGGCTAACAAGCGGGCAGGTAACCATATTATTACCACACGTATTGAACATGCATCGGTGTATCAACCACTATTGTTTTTAGAGGAGCTTGGTTTTAAAGTAACCTTTGCTCCGGTGGATGAAGCCGGAAGAGTCAGGGTAGATGAATTGGTTGATGCGGTAACTGATGAAACCATTTTAGTTTCCGTTATGTATGTCAATAACGAAATCGGATGTGTGGAGCCAATTGCGGAAATTGCAAAACGGATTAAAGAAAAGAATCCGAAGGTGCTGTTCCATGTGGATGCCATTCAGGCCTATGGCAAAATGAAGATTCAGCCGGCAAAGGAAGGCATCGATTTACTCAGTGTCAGCGGTCATAAGATTCATGGACCTAAGGGCAGCGGATTTTTATATATTAAAAATAAAACTAAGATTAAACCGATACTGCATGGCGGTGGCCAGGAAAAGGGCATGCGCTCCGGTACGGAAAACGTGCCGGCCATAGCGGGCCTTGGTCAGGCGGCAAAGGATATGTATGCCAATCTGGAGGTAAACCGAAAGCATTTGTTTGCTTTAAAAGAACGGCTGGCCGAGCGGTTATCCAAAGTAGAAGGAGTCACCTTAAACGGGATTCCAAAGGAGGGCATTCCTGCTACGGCACCACATGTCTTAAGTGTCAGCTTTGCAGGTATCCGCAGCGAGGTTTTATTGCATGCATTGGAAGAAAGAGGAGTCTATGTTTCTTCCGGCTCCGCTTGTTCTTCCAACCACCCGGATATCAGCGGTACACTTGTAGCAATCGGTGTGAAGAAAGAACTACTGGATGCAACCCTGCGATTCAGTTTTTCCGTAACAACGACAACAGAAGAAGTGGACTATGCGGCAGATTGTGTGGAGACTTTGCTTCCGCAGCTGCGCCGGTTCTTTAGAAAATAGAAAAGGAGTAAATCAATGTACAAAGCATTTTTGATTAAGTATGCGGAAATCGGCTTAAAGGGCAAGAACCGTCATGTGTTTGAGAATATTTTAAGAGACCAGATCCAGTACCATCTGGATAAGCTGGGCGCCTTTGAAGTAACAAGAGAGCAGGGCAGAATTTTTGTATCCTGTCCGGAGGTGTATGACTTTGATGAAACCATTGAAGAATTACAGAAGGTATTCGGCGTGGCAGGAATTTGTCCGGTAGTGGTTGTGGAAAGCACCGACTGGGATGTTATTACGGCAGAAGCTTTAAAGTATGTGGATGAATTTTATGAAGATAAGAACTTCACCTTCAAGGTAGAAGCAAAGCGTGCAGACAAGCGTTATCCAATCACTTCTCCGGAAATGTGTAGGAAGCTTGGTGAGTCTATTTTATATAAGTTCATGGATCAGGGAATCAAGGTAGATGTGCATGACCCGAAGGTACGTATCTGGGTAGAGGTTAGAAATAAGTCGTATATTTATTCCCATATCATTCCGGGTCCGGGCGGTATGCCGGTAGGCTCCGGTGGTAAGGGAATGTTACTTCTTTCCGGCGGTATCGACAGTCCGGTAGCAGGTTATATGATTGCAAAGCGTGGCGTGGCTTTGGAAGCAACTTATTTCCATGCACCGCCATACACCAGTGAGAGAGCAAAGCAGAAGGTAGTGGACCTGGCAAAGATTATCAGTGCCTATACCGGACCAATCAAGTTAAACATCGTTAATTTTACTGATATCCAACTCTATATTTATGAACAGTGTCCGCATGAACAGTTAACCATCATTATGCGCCGTTACATGATGCGTATTGCGGAAAAACTGGCATTAGACAGTAAGTGTCTCGGTCTTGTAACCGGTGAGAGCATCGGCCAGGTGGCAAGCCAGACCATGCAGAGCTTAGTGGCAACTAACGCGGTTTGTACCCTGCCGGTATACCGTCCGCTTATTGCGTTTGATAAGCAGGATATTGTGACAATTTCCGAAAAGATTAAGACTTATGAAACCTCTATTCTTCCGTATGAAGACTGCTGTACCATTTTTGTGGCGAAGCATCCGGTAACCCATCCGATTCTTTCTGTCATTGAAAAGTCGGAGACCCATCTGGAAGAAAAGATTGAAGAAATGATAAAGGAAGCCCTGGATACAATAGAAGTTGTTCAGGTAGGCTAAAATAAAAAGAGCAGGCCGATGCAGGCTTGCTCTTAAAAAGTAAAACGGAGGATACTGTTTTGTATCCTCCCCATGTAACTTATCCCTTAACCGAATATTACATCTTATGTAATTTACTTAACGATGTATGGTGCTAATGTAGCAAGAATATCATCAGCGTTGTCGTTATGGATGGTCAGTTCGATTGGCTTGGATAAGTCAAGACTGAAAATACCCATGATAGACTTAGCATCGATAACGTATCTTCCGGAGATTAAATCGAAATCGGAATCGAACTTTGTAATTTCATTAACGAAAGACTTTACCTTATCGATGGAATCTAAACAAATGTTAACTGTTGTCATGATAATTACCTCCTTGTATATTTTCTACATCTATACTACTTCTTTTTGAAATAAAAATCAATATGCAAAGTAGATAAAAAAATAAGAAGAATTTTATATAAATGTGTGAAAATGTGTTTCATTTGGAGAAAATTAAGGAGAATAAAATGGAAAATAAGTCAAATTTTAATATACAAGAATCAAAAATTGCATTTCTTACTCTTGGATGCAAAGTAAATTCCTATGAAACAGAAGCTATGCAGGCGTTACTTGTGGCTGCCGGAGCAACCGTGGTGGAATTTAATGAGGTGGCAGATATTTATGTTGTAAATACCTGTTCCGTTACCAATATGGCGGACCGGAAATCCCGCCAAATGCTCCACCGGGCAAAGAAAAAAAATCCGGATGCCGTAGTGGTGGCTGCCGGGTGTTATGCCCAGACAGCGGATGAAACCGCTATGAAAGAAACCGGTATCGACGTAATCATCGGCAATAACCAGAAAAAGCAGATTGTAGAAATTCTTAAGCAGTACATGGCCGGTGCGGAGAATAAGCGTCTGGAAATAGGAAAAGAAACGGAATATGAGGATCTGAGCCTGGATACGCAGGTGGAGCATACCAGAGCTTATATTAAAATTCAGGATGGCTGTAATCAGTTTTGCAGCTATTGTATTATTCCTTATGCCAGAGGCCGTATCCGTTCCAGAAACCCGCAGAGTGTGCTGGAAGAAGTGAAACGCTTGGCGGAAAACGGTTATCAGGAAATTGTACTGACCGGCATACATCTTTCTTCTTACGGAAGAACCTCCTATGAAAAAATGACAGAAAACAGCGGACAGCCTTTGCTGGAATTGATACAGCAGCTCAATGAGGTCGAGGGAATCAAAAGAATCCGCCTTGGATCGCTGGAGCCGCGTATTATTACGGAAAAATTTGTCAAGACTTTATGTGAGTGTGAAAAAGTATGTCCGCAGTTTCATCTTTCTCTTCAGAGCGGCAGTGATACAGTGCTTGCCCGGATGAACCGGAAGTATACGACGGAAGAATATGCAGCCAGTGTGGATATTTTAAAAAAGTATTATGATACTCCTGCAATCACGACAGATATAATTGTGGGTTTCCCGCAGGAAACAGAAGCTGAGTTTACGGAAACTATGGAATTTGCAAAACGAATCGGATTTTCCAAAATTCATGTGTTTAAGTACTCCAGAAGAAAAGGTACGGTGGCTGATAAAATGCCCGGTCAGGTGGATGAGCAGGTAAAGAATGAACGAAGTGATAAACTGATGGCATTGGAAGAAGCATTAGGTGAGGCGTATAGAAATCAATTTATCGGAAAAGCAGAACTCGTTTTGTTTGAAGAATGTACCATGGTAGACGGAGAAGTATGCCAGGTTGGCTATAATGAACGGTATGTGCGTATTGCGGCAAAGTCCGGTGAAGATTGTTCCAACTGCATAAAATCCGTGAAAATAACCGGAAAAGCAAGGGAGCAGGAAACTTTGACTGCAGAAATGTAGAAGTTCTTTTCTAATGACCACTTTACTTTTTTGGGAAATTATATTAATATATAGCATGAGAGAGAATGGTCGGAAGTTTACAAAAAGGAAGGAATTATATGAACGAAATTAATAAAACCCAGTATTTCAGAGTACCAAAAGAAGTCCAGCCGGTAGTAAAGGATGTCATTGACAGTGTATATGATGCATTGACAGAGCAGGGCTATAATCCAATCAGCCAGATTGTTGGTTATGTTATGTCCGGAGATCCGACGTATATTACCAGCCATAACGGTGCAAGAAGCCTGATTATGAAGGTGGAACGGGACGAAATTATCGAAGAACTGTTACAGGATTACATTAAGCATCATTTTTAAGGAAAATACAGATGAGAATCATGGGATTAGATTATGGTTCCGTTACTGTGGGAGTAGCCATCAGCGATGAGCTTCTGATTACTGCCCAGGGTATCGAAACCATCCGCAGAAAAAAAGAGAACCAGCTTCGACAGACATTTCAGCGTATTGAAGAACTGGTAAAAGAATACGGAGTAGAGCAGATTGTTTTAGGTTACCCGAAGAATTTAAATAATTCTATCGGGGAACGGGCACAAAAATCTGAGGAATTTGCAGAAGATTTACGCAGAAGAACCGGTTTACCGGTAGCACTTTGGGATGAAAGACTGACTACAGTAGCAGCCCACAGGGTACTTGACCAGGGTGCTGTTAAATTAGAGAAAAAAATGCAGGTAGTAGATAAATTGGCGGCAGTGTTTATTTTACAGGGCTATTTGGATTATCTTGCAAATCAGAAAGCATTGGAAGCTGCAAGGGCAGCACAGGAAGGAAACGAAAATGAATAAAAATCAGGAAACAACCGTGAATTTTACAACAGAAGACGGCGATGTAGCTGTGTTTCGCGTAATAGAAGAAACAAAAATTAATGGTGTAAAGTATCTTCTTGTATTGGATGATATCGATGAGGAAGAGGAAGAAGCTCTGATTTTAAAGGAAGTATCGGCGGAAGGCGCAGAGGAAGCGCTTTATGATATCGTGGAAGACGAAAAAGAATTAACTGCGGTTGCAGCAATTTTTGAGGAATTGCTGGATGACCTGGAATTGGTAACGCAGGAATAAAGAATGGAGGATTGACTTGAGAAGCAAAAAAGTGAATACGAAGGAAGAAGTGTCAAATAAGAGTACTACTACTGTAGAAAAGAAGCCTTCGCCAAGTAAGCGCGGGGCCGGAAGAACGGGAAAAACAGAAAAGAGTACTGCTGCAAAGACAGAAAAAGTATCTGCCAAAAAGGCAAAGACAAAGGCAGAGCAGACAGTTCAGGCAGAAAAAGTGACACCGGCAAAGGTGAAGAAGCAACCATCTTCCAAAAGCAGAGCAAAAAAAACTGTTGCGGAAGAAGTAGTTGTGGTTCCTGAAACAAAACCTGTATTGCCAGACCTTCACGGCGTTAAAATTATACCTTTGGGTGGCTTAGAGCAAATTGGTATGAATATTACTGCCTATGAATACGAAGATTCCATTATTGTTGTGGATTGCGGTCTGGCATTCCCGACAGAGGATATGCTGGGAGTAGATTTGGTAATTCCCGATGTAACCTATTTAAAGGATAATATTGATAAGGTAAAGGGTTTTGTTATTACCCACGCCCATGAAGACCATATCGGCTCCCTGCCATATATTTTACCGCAGGTAAATGTGCCGATTTATGCTACTAAGCTGACCATGGGAATTATTGAGAATAAATTAAAAGAGCATAATCTTGTGAAAACAACAAAACGCAAGGTGATTAAACACGGCCAGTCCATCAATCTTGGTTGTTTCCGGATTGAATTTATCCGTACAAACCATAGTATTGCTGATTCCGCGGCTTTTGCAATTTATACGCCGGTGGGTACCATTGTCCATACCGGTGACTTTAAGGTGGACTATACTCCTGTGTTTGGGGATTCCTTTGACCTGCAGCGTCTCGGTGAAATCGGAAAGAAGGGTGTTTTGGCATTATTAGCCGATTCTACTAATGTAGAGCGTCCGGGCTTTACTATGTCCGAACGTACGGTAGGAAAAACCTTTGACAACTTGTTTGCCGAAAATACGGCACATCGGATTATTGTGGCAACCTTTGCCTCTAATGTAGACCGGGTACAGCAAATTATTAACTCTGCCATTAAGTATGACCGTAAGGTTGTAATCGAAGGCAGAAGTATGGTCAATATTATTACCACAGCCAATGAACTGGGATATATCAATATTCCGGACAATTTAATGATTGATATTGATATGATTAAAAACTATCCGCCGGAAAAGGTAGTACTGATTACTACCGGAAGCCAGGGAGAAGCCATGGCAGCACTGTCCAGAATGGCCGGCGGAATTCATAAAAAGGTTTCCATTATGCCGGGAGACACTGTCATTTTAAGTTCTTCCCCAATTCCGGGAAATGAGAAGCATGTATCAAAAATTATTAATGAACTGTCCAGAATGGGTGCCAAGGTTATTTTCCAGGATACCCATGTATCCGGTCATGCCTGCCAGGAAGAGTTAAAACTGATTTATGCCTTAACGAAACCGAAGTATGCAATTCCTGTGCATGGTGAGTACCGTCATTTGGTGCGCCATGCGGAACTGGCACAAACAATGGGAGTGGAAAAGGATAATGTATTTATCCTTTCTTCCGGAGATGTGTTGGAGTTGGATGCAAATCAGGCCAAGGTAGTGGATAAGGTAACCGCACAGGGCATTCTGGTAGACGGTCTTGGTGTAGGTGACGTAGGTAATATTGTACTTCGTGACCGTCAGCATTTATCAGAAAACGGTCTTCTCGTAGTGGTTGTTACGTTGGCTAAATATACCAATGAGATTTTAACAGGTCCGGATATTGTATCCCGCGGTTTTGTTTATGTAAGGGAATCCGAAAATCTTTTAGTAGAAGCAAAAACCGTGGTGGAAGATGCATTGGACCGCTGCTTAAACCGTAACAGTGCCGATTGGAGTAAGTTAAAAAATGTAATTAAAGATTCTCTCGGAGACTTTGTATGGAAACGTACCAAGAGAAATCCGATGATTCTTCCGATTATTGTGGAAGTAGAAGCGTAGGAGGTAGTGCAGCATGGCGCAGAAAAATGATGGGGCAAAAATAGCAATTGACGTAATAGGTTTTATTCTGCATCTGTTGCTGAATATTATCTTTTATGCAGTTGTTATTTTTGCAATTTATAAAGTAGGAATTACGGCTAAGGATTTTTGCTATCAGGTGTTTGGAGCATATACCATGGATGCGGCACCGGGAATTAACGCAGAAATTACCATCGAAGACGGTGCATCTACCATGGAAGTAGCTGCAGCTTTAGAGCAGTATCGTCTGATTCCGAACCGGTATTCCTTTTATTTAAAGGTACAACTGATGGGATATAAAATTCTTGCCGGCACGTATATTCTCAATACGTCCATGACCTATGATGAAATATTAAACCAAATAACGAATTATGCAAATTCGATTGTGCAGGAACTTCCGGAGGCATGATATGATTGTTGAACCAAGACTGGTGGAGTATTTAAACTCCCTGGAAACAGAATTGCCGCCGCATTTGGCGAAATTAGAGGCATATGCCCTGGAACACGAAGTACCGATTATCCGGAAAGAAGCCCAGAGTCTTTTGAGGTTTTTTCTGGAACTCAAGCAACCAAAGAAAATCTTAGAGGTGGGAACAGCAATTGGCTTTTCCGCCTCTTTGCTGTGCGAGTATATGCCGGCAGATTGTCATCTTACTACCATTGAAAAGGTGCCGATGCGTATCGTCGAGGCGGAAAAAAATCTGGCAGCACTAAAAAGAAGTCAGGATGTAACTTTTTTAACCGGAGATGCGGAAGAGGTTTTGAAAAACTTAAAAGAACAGGGAAATCAGTATGACTTTGTATTTATGGATGCAGCGAAGGCCCAATATATGAGCTTTCTGACACACATTTTACCGATGCTGCCATCCGGAGCATTGCTGATTACCGACAATGTACTGCAGGAAGGTTCTATTGTGGAGTCAAAATACAGTATTACAAGAAGAGACAGAACCATTCATATGCGAATGAGAGAATATCTGTATGAATTAAAGCATAATGAATGCTTAACTACATCAATCGTAGCAGTGGGAGACGGTATGGCTTTAAGTGTAAAGCGCTAGCCGTATTGTCTGAAAGGAGAATAATCAAATTATGATAGCAGGAAGAAAGAAACCGGAATTATTAATTCCGGCAAGCAGCCTGGAGGTATTAAAGGTTGCAGTATTATATGGTGCAGATGCAGTATATATCGGCGGAGAAATGTATGGTCTTCGTGCTAAAGCAAAGAATTTTTCCAGAGAGGATATGGCAGAAGGAATCCGTTTTGCCCATGACCATGGAAAGAAAGTTTATGTTACGGCAAATATTACGGCCCATAACCGGGATTTAGAAGGCGTGGCAGAATATTTCAGAGAACTTTCCTGTCTGGATGTCACGGAAGACGGAACTCCAATCCGGCCGGATGCGTTGATTATTTCCGACCCGGGTGTCTTTGACCTGGCAAAGGAACACGCCCCTGAAATAGATGTGCATATCAGTACTCAGGCGAATAATGTAAATTACGGAACCTACCGTTTTTGGCATCGTATGGGTGCTACCAGAGTAGTATCCGCAAGAGAACTTTCTTTGGCAGAAATAAAAGAACTCAGAGAAAATATTCCGGAAAAACTGGAGATTGAAACCTTTATTCATGGTGCGATGTGTATTTCCTATTCCGGCAGATGTTTACTCAGCAATTATTTTACGGGAAGAGATGCCAATCTTGGTGCTTGTACCCATCCTTGCCGTTGGAAGTATTATTTGATGGAAGAGAACCGCCCGGGTGAATATTTACCGGTGTTCGAAAACGACAGAGGAACCTATATTTTTAATTCCAAAGATTTGTGCATGATTGAATATATTCCTGAAATTGTAGATGCCGGAATTGACAGTTTAAAAGTAGAAGGCCGTATGAAAACCGCTCTTTATGTAGCAGCGGTGGCAAGAACCTATCGTCGTGCCATTGATGATTTCTTTGAGGACCCAATGAAATATCATGAAAATTTGGAGTATTACCGTCAGGAAATTGCCAAGTGTACCTATCGTCAGTTTACCACCGGGTTCTTTTTTGATAAGCCCAAAGCAGATGCCCAAATCTATGATAACAATGTCTACGTGAAAGAATATACGTATCTTGGTATCGTGGGAAGGGTGACAGAGGACGGAATTGCAGTACTGGAGCAGAGAAATAAGTTCCTGGTGGGAGATGAAGTCGAAGTCATGAGAAAAAATGGCGAAAATATAATTGCCAAGGTTCTGGAAATTAAGGATGAGGAAGGAAATTCTATGGAAAGCTGTCCGCATCCGAAGCAGAAGATATTTGTAAAATTCTCCTGTGCGGTAGAGGCGTTTGATTTAATCCGCCAAAAGGCAGAAGAAATTAACAGCGAAGAATAAAGAAGAAAAACATCACAGGACGAAGTCTCCCTGCATAAATTAGTAGTAACCTTATGAGTAAGGTTGATGCTATATGCAATCTTTTCCACAGCCATTGTCAACGCAGGAGGAAGAACAACTGCTGCAGGGGATGTTTGAGGGGAATCCCTCTTGCAGAAATCGTCTGATTGAGCATAATTTGCGTCTGGTGGCGCATGTTGTGAAAAAATACAGTAATACCGGCTACGAAACGGATGACCTGATTTCCATCGGCACAATTGGATTGATTAAGGCAGTGGATTCCTTCAATCAAAGTAAAGGAATCCGACTGGCAACTTATGCATCCAGGTGTATTGAAAATGCTATCCTCTCACAGATGCGTTTATGGTGGAGAACCAGCTGCCCCAGAGCAGAAAAGAACCAAAATGGCGTATTCTGGCGCAGGTTTCCGAGAATATTTACATCCTTTGCTCCACTTCGGACGGCTATGTGAGGTATGCACCTATGTATATCCATAGTTTCCGACTGATAGCCCCTCGCAAGCTGTTGGAAGCCCAGTTATTCAATCAGCAGTATCAGAATTATGAAGATATACCGAATGTGCAGGACAGGCTCCGTTGGTGCCGTCATCACATGGGATTGATGCAGAAAGAGGTTGCTGACCTCATTGGAATTACCAGAGGACATTACATAGACTTTGAAGTTGGATATGTAGACCATTATCCAAAAGAAATCGTGGACAAGCTGGCAGCGCTTTATCAGATTCCTGTAGATGATTTGCTGGACGATTACAATCGCTTCTTATATAAAGGGCAAGGAAAAATGATACGAGAATATCGTGAGAGCCTTGGTCTGAAAAAGAAACAGTTCGCCCGGTTGATAAAACTTGATCCGGGAACACTCAGATGCTGGGAGAATGATGAAAAGCAGATGTTCAAGATTTCTTGGGAGAAATACTTCAAAGACATCATAAAGGTATAGAAAAAGCAGGTGTTCAAACTTTAGAGAGTTTGTTCACCTGCTTTCTCTATGGAAGCGGATTTGATAACCGCATCCAATAGCTGTACCTTCTGGTCGGAAGGGCAATTCAGTTTTTTAATATGCTGATTGACCATATTTGCGTGGACACCGGCAACACGCTCTGCCAATTCACGCTGACCTTCTATGGTTTTAGGATAATGGACAATTACATTGATTGGAGCACTCTTTCTTGCGATACCACGCACCTCCCTCGTTATTTCAGTCTATGAGAGAGAAGTTGTCCGCTATACCCACGAGATAACGCCTGTTTTCCTACTTCAAAAAATGGCGTTTTCTGCTATAATATTGTTGGGATACTGCGTAACTTCTTTCGTGGTATCATCTTATCAAGAATCTGTCAAAGATTCATTGAGCGTTAATTGAGCGCAAATTGACTACTTTTTGGAAGGAGGGCTGTCTATGGAATATTTAGATTTCAGTTCAGTCATCACCATTATTCGTAAATATATCAATGACGAACGCACCGTTGTTGACCGAAACCTTAATGAAGAAGTTAAGATTGACCAGATGCATTTGTTGGATCAGGTCTTTGCATCGTTCTGTGATGATGCAGACTCATCAGACTTTGCTTTTGACAATGGACAGGTTTGCCGTTGGTTCAATGGACAGGCAAGAATCAGCCCTCGAATTATTTCATTTTATTTGGATGAAGAAAACAGAGATCTGCTTTCAGCTGATATAGAATACAATGTGCTGCCATTGATGTATGACAGCGCTATGGCAGCGGAAGATGCTCACACATTGTTAATTCAGGATACGACCATTTCACCGGAAGTTAAGAACAAACTGACTGTAAGCTATCCCTGTCAGACGGATAGGGACAAAGCAGATTTCCTTGCTGCTGTTTTATTCTTTGGTATCGAGCGTGAGTTCAGAAAGCGTGATGTCAATAACAAAGCTCTTTTAGCATCCGGTTCTTTCTCTCCGCTGATGCGAGATTTTATCTTTGATGTAAAAGTACCAAGACCGTGCCGCCATTTCTGCGGTCGTGATGCAGAGTTGGAAAAGCTCCATGAACTTCTTTGCTCAAAGGGAAAAGTGTTCGTTCAGGGTATCGCCGGTATTGGTAAAAGCGAACTGGCAAAAGCCTATGCGAAGAAATACGATAAAGAATACACCAATATCATGTACATCACCTACTCCGGTGATCTGAAGAACGATATTGTAAATATGGACTTTGCTGATGATGTGGACGAAAACGAAACTGACGATACAAGATTCAGCAGACACCATCGCCATCTTCGCAAACTGAGAGCAGACAGTCTGCTGATTATTGATAACTTCAATACTGTAACAGCGAAGGATAGTATTCTGGATGTGATTTTGAAATATCATTGCCGTATTCTGTTCACTACCCGAAGCAGATTTGATAATTACACTTCAATGAATCTGGAAGAAATCGCTGACACAGAAGCGTTGGTTAAGTTAATGGGCTGTTTCTATTCCGAAGCTGAAAAGAACCGCCCTGTTTTGGAGCAAATCATCCAAACAGTACACAGCCATACTCTTGCAGTAGAAATGTCAGCTCGTTTGTTGGAAAGCGGAATTATGGAGCCGTTGCTCCTGCTAAAGAAACTGAAAGAAGAAAAAGCCGCCCTGGATGCTACCGATACCATCGGTATCTCCAAAGACGGCAGAAGTCGTAAGGCGACCTATTATGACCACATTCACACGTTGTTCTCTCTGTATCAGCTTTCGGGATCAGAAACCGATATTATGAGAAACCTTGCGCTGGCTCCGTTGTCGGGAGTTCAAAACAGATTGTTTGCGAACTGGCTGAAGCTACGTGATATAAATACTGTCAATGATCTGATTGAAAAAGGCTTTATCAAGGCAATGGAAGGTCGTATGATCGCCCTTCATCCAATGATGCAGGAAGTGACAATGGAAGAAACAAGACCTTCCGTACAGACTTGTCGCACCTTACTGGATAGTTTACAGCAGATCTGCCTGCGTCATGGAGAAGAAGTTTCTTATTATAAACAGTTGTTCCAGACTATCGAATCTGTGATTGTGCAGATTGAAAATGATGATATGCCAGTGTATCTTCGTTTCTTGGAAGATGTGTTCCCGTATATAGAGAACTATCATTATTATCAAGGCATGGAACTGATTCTTGATACACTTTCTGCGATGCTGAAAGATGTGGCTGTTGGCTCTGTATCAGATCGAGCATTGCTGCTTAGCTATCAGGCAGCTTATGAGAAGAAAGCGGATAAAGCAATCAAGATGCAGAAAGACGCTATTGCCATGATTCAAGAGGTCACAGCAGATAATGCACTTCTGGTTTCCAATTTTTATGCTAATCTTGGTGGTATGTACCGTGTGAACGGCAAACTGGAACTTGCTAAGGCGAACATGGAACAGGCAATCAGAATTATGGACGAATATGGTCTGGCTTATTACCATGACAGCATTGTGCAGATTACAAATTATGCTGTATTGCTGACAGATATGGGGCAGCCAGATGTCGGTTTGTCTGCTCTGCGAAAACTCTGCCGTGTGATCCGAGAATATAATTCCGATACGGGTCTGGATTATGCCAGTGTTCAGGAAGCAATGGGAGGTATCTGCTTGACTATGGGAGAAATCCAGCAGGCAACTTCTCACTTCCAGAAAGCCATGGAAATCTATGAAACAGTATTTGAGTTTGAACCGGATATGATTGAAACAAAGAAACAGGAACTGCTTGGGACGTATGCGCAGGCGGGATTATATCTTGGAAAGAAAATGCTTGAATAGAGCGAAATGAATATTTGTTGGGAGGAAGATTTAATGAAAATTGGATTTATATTTTTCTTGGTTTTCTGTGCCGTTGCAATTTTTGTGAGCAAGAAAAAGAAATAATAATTTCAGAATGCTACTTGAAGTTGCGGAATCGCAAAATGAGGTTGGTAGATTATTCGCACCTTTATATCTATAATTGATGGTGAAATGGAGGTGACAAACAATATGAGTTTTGCAGATAATTTAAAACTATTACGAAAAGAGCATCATTTGTCGCAGGAAGATCTTGCGGAATTATTGGATGTTAGCAGGCAGGCTGTTTCAAAATGGGAGCAAGGAAACGGGTATCCAGAGGTAGAAAAACTTCTGTTGCTTTCAAGTAAGTTGAATATTTCTTTAGATAGTCTCATGTCAACCGAAATAGCGAAGGAAAGAAGCGATAATGCTAATGTAACTGGAAACATCGTCATTACTTCTCCGCATGAAAATGTGATTGCAACCTGCTACAAGGTTATTTCTTCTGGAAAAATGATGGGCGGTAAATCATCACCACAATACTTTTTGGCTGGAGTAAGCAATGGAATTGCATCTTTTTGGGGTGAACCTACCACCTTTTTGGGTTGGTATGCAGATAAGGAACAGATAACAAAAGAAGTCGAAGAAATCCAGAGAGCAATAGCAAATGGAATTCCAACATACACATTAAAGTACAGCGCAAAAACCGAACGACGTTGGGCGAAAGTCAGAATCATTGAAGAATAAAGGTATTCTAATAGCAGTCATGCACTACGGTGTGTGGCTGCTTTTTTAGCAAGAACATGGTTAAAGCACGGGATAATAACCGTTACTAAAGCATATAATATGATTGTAGAATAGAAAAACGCAACAAGTCACAAAAATCTATTCCAATGTCCCGCTGATATATTGATTTTTGAAGTCTATCTGGATATAATAGAATAGAAAAATGCAACATGTTGCAAAAATCTTTCGCAAGGAGGTTTTGATATGGAGATTCGCAGAGATTTTTATTTGGATAAATTGATAAAAAGAAAGAATAATGGACTAATTAAGGTAATTACCGGTATTCGTCGATGCGGCAAATCCTATTTATTGAATAATCTGTTTTATCATCACTTACTGGAAAGCGGAGTTGATGCAGACCACATTATCCGTTTTGCCTTTGATTCAGCAGATGATCTTTATCTGATTGGCGAAAGCCTGATTCAGATTGAAAAGGAAAAGCGTGGAGTTGATCCTGAAAAGTTCATGGCATATATCCGTTCCAAGGTTGTAGGTGAAGGAATGTATTATCTGCTGCTCGATGAAATTCAGATGCTGGATTGTTTTGAAGCTGTTCTGAATGGCTATCTTCGCAAAGATAATATGGATGTATTTGTGACTGGAAGTAATGCAAAACTCCTGTCCAAAGATATAGCCACCGAGTTCGCCGGTCGTGGTGACGAGGTTCATATGTATCCCCTGAGTTTTGCCGAGTTTATGACCATTTACAACGGTGATAAATACATGGGATTATCTGAATATATGTTGTATGGCGGTATTCCTCTGGTTGTTCTTCGTGAGGGAGCAAACGATAAGGCAGTTGCATTACAGAATCTGTTCAATGAGATTTATCTTCGAGATATTACCAAACGCAACCGAGTAAAGAATATCGGAGAACTGGAAGATCTGCTGAATATTCTTTCCTCTGCCATTGGTTCGCTGACTAATCCGGAAAAATTGAAGAATACTTTCAAGACGGTAAAGAAATCCAGAATCACTTCCGCTACCATTAAGAAATATCTGGATTATTTTGAGGATTCTTTCCTGATTGAATCGGCGCAAAGATATGACATTAAAGGAAAGGCATATATAGAAACTCCAAAGAAATATTATTTTTCCGATCTTGGACTTCGCAATGCCAGAATCAATTTCCGCCAGTTCGAGCAGACCCATTCTATGGAGAATGTAATTTATAACGAACTTCGTATGCGTGGCTATAGCGTGGATGTAGGTGTAATACCGATTGCAGAACGAGATCAGGAAGGCAAGGTTATCCGCAAACAACTTGAAGTTGATTTTGTATGCAATCTTGGTTCTTCCAGATACTACATCCAGTCTGCGTACTCGCTGCCAGATGAAGCGAAGCGTACTCAGGAAATCAGACCGTTTAGAAAGATTGATGATTCTTTCAAGAAAATCGTTGTTACCAAAGACATCGTTCAGCCACACTACGATGAGTATGGTATTTTGACTGTGAACATTTATGACTTCCTCCTTGATCCGCAAATTCTTGAAAAATAAACAATGTAAACTCATGTTGCGGAGATGTAAAGCTGATGTGGTGGAGTTCCTTAGTAGTATTAAGTACAATGAAATCACAAAAGCAAAGGAGGTTTTCAAATGAAGCTATCAGATAAAATTATCGGATTAAGGAAATCTAATGGAATGTCGCAGGAAGATTTGGCTGAAAAGCTGAATGTATCACGACAAGCTATTTCTCGTTGGGAATCGGGTACTGCGATGCCTGATGCAAGCAACATTCTTCAACTCAGTAAGCTGTTCGGTGTTACCACAGATTACTTACTGAATGATGATTACCAGAGCGACAATGATCTACCCAAAGTAAAAGAAGTACAAAACGATAATCTTGGACAGATAATGATCTATCTGGTAACGCTCGAAGTTATGGTGCTTTTGATGCAGTTTATGACAACGGTTATTCTGCAAAGTGTATTCTTTGGATTTTTGAGTTTTATTCCATTTGTTGCAGCTATTGGTGGTTTTGAATATGCTTATCAAAAGAAAGCTGCCAGCGCAACAGAAAAAACAAAGAACTTCCGCAGAAAGTTTTATAAGATTTCTGCGTGGTTGGGGCTGTATTTCCCCGTTAGATTTATCGTAAGCATCGCTGCAAGATTCTATCCTCGTCCATATTATACTTTGGTGTTAGAGGTTATTATCTTAGTAATCTATATTGCAGCAGCAACTTGTGTTAATCTTTCAATAGATAAAAGCTATTTGCCAAAAGACCAAAACTAAAAACATTTTCTACAGCAGTCATGCACTACGGTGTGTGGCTGCTTTCTTTTTTGCTCAATTTCCGCTCAATCCACGCTCAATGAGTTTTGCACCCTCTTTCAGTAGAATGAAATTGCAATGAAAACAGTACCAAATTAGAAAATCCGGTGCTACTTCAAAGCAAATCTACAGAAAGGGGCATTTTTTATGAACATGAACAAGTACAAGGAGGTACAGAGCAAATGAGAGAACTGAACAACATCAAAATCATTGCCGTAGATCATGGCTATGGCAACATCAAGACGGCTAACACAGTGACACCTACCGGAGTGACCGCCTATGAAACAGAGCCGATCTTCTCCGGAAACATTCTGGAGTATGGCGGTATCTATTATCGCATCGGGGAAGGTCACAAGGAATTTATCGCAGACAAGGCTATG
>JAGAQI010000020.1 GCA_017622795.1 Lachnospiraceae bacterium | reverse complement strand
ACGTACGAGAGAATAAAAGAGGAGGCATAATACAGTGATTGAGGTAAAAGACCTTGTAAAGAAGTATGATAATCATCTGGCAGTGGATCATTTGACCTTCACCGTACCAAGAGGACAGATTCTTGGTTTTTTAGGACCGAATGGGGCGGGAAAATCCACCACTATGAATATTATTACCGGATACATATCTGCTACAGAGGGCAGTGTTTCTATTAACGGTCATGATATTTATGAAGAACCGGAGGAGGCAAAGAAATCGATTGGTTATTTGCCGGAGCAGCCGCCGGTTTATATGGACATGACAGTAAAGGAATATTTGGGATTTGTGGCAGAACTGAAAGCTGTGCCAAAAAAAGAGAGAGAAGCACAAGTGGCATCAGCACTTGCTAAAACCGGCACGGTGGATGTGGCAAAACGTCTGATAAAGCATCTTTCCAAAGGTTACCGTCAGCGTGTCGGCATTGCCCAGGCAATTATCGGAAATCCGGAGGTAATTATTCTAGACGAGCCTACCGTAGGTTTGGACCCGGTACAGATTATTGAAATCCGTGATTTGATGAAGGAACTTGCAAAGGAGCATACGGTAATTTTAAGCTCCCATATTCTTTCGGAAATCAGTGCGGTGTGTGATACGGTAATGATAATTAATAAGGGCAGGTTGGTAGTCAGTGATACGGTGGAAAATCTTCCGCAGCATTTGAACGCACAGAACAGCTGTCGTGTGGTAATTAAAGGAACAGAGGACCTGGTAAAACCGCTTATGGAAGAACTGGAAGATGTTAAGGAGCTTAGCTTGGAGGGCGATGGCGAATTTGTAACAGTTACTGTTACTTCAGACAGTCAGGTGGATTTGCGGGAAGATATTTTCTTTTCCTGTGCAAGGGCCGGACTGCCGATTTATGAAATGTCTAATGTAACGAGAAATTTGGAGGACATTTTCCTTGAACTCACCCGCAGTGAGGAAATGGACGCAGCAGAGGAAACGTCAGAGGAACGTCCTATGGAGGAAGAAATAAAGGAAGAAAGCGGGGAAAATGCAGATGTTAGCAATTTATAAAAAAGAACTCAGAGCTTATTTTAACAGTATCATCGGATGGTTGTTTATTGCTTTTTTTCTGGCTTTTATAGGAATCTATTTCTTCTTGGATAATTTGTATTACGGATATACTCACTTTGGCTACTCATTATATTCCGTAGGATTGATTTTTATTTTACTGGTTCCGATGATTACCATGCGTATCATCGCAGAAGAAAACAAGCAGAAAACGGACCAGCTTCTGCTTACGTCACCGGTTTCCGTGGAAAAAATTATTATGGGAAAGTATTTGGCGGTAATTTCCGTATTTGGTGTGGTAATGCTGATTACCTGCACCTATCCGTTAATTATGTCCCTGTATGGTGAAGTGAATTTTGCCATGAACTATGCTGCGATTGGTGGTTTCTTCCTGATGGGATGCGCTTATCTGGCACTTGGAACCTTTATTTCGGCAGTAACGGACAGTCAGGCCCTGGCGGCGGTAGCTACGTTTATTGTTGTACTGATTTCTTATCTGATGGAAGGAATCGCCAGCCTCTTTTCTACCAGTGCCAGAACGGCATGGCTGGTATTTGCATTTCTGCTTCTTTTGGTAGCTTTGCTTACCTGGACAATGATGAAGAGTAAGATTGTGACCGGCTCATTTTTGGTAATTTCCCAAGGTGCGATTGCAGCAGTATACTTTTTAAAGCCAACCCTGCTGGAGGGTTCCGTTGTTAACGTTTTTGACTGGTTTTCCGTGGAGGCAAGATATGCTGATTTTGTCAATGGAATTCTGAATGTAGCAGATGTGGTTTACTATATTACTTTTGTGGTACTCTTTATTTCCCTGACCATTCAGGCAATGAAGAAGAGACGCTGGAATTAAGGAGGCACCGGATGAAAACGAATTTTAATACAAGAAAATTTAAGGGTGGTGCTTATGCATCCGTAATATCTGCCGTGGTAATAGCGATAGTAGTTGTTATCAATTTGATGTTCACCAAATTGAACCTTACCGTGGATTTAACTGCGGACGGAAAATATTCCTTGACAGAAGAAACCATTACCATGTTATCCAATTTGGAGGATGAAATTACATTTTATTATCTGGCACCGAGTGGTTCCGGTGTGGATATGTTTGATAAGATTCTATCTCAGTACACCAAGTACGGAGAGACAGTGAAGCTTGTACAGAAAGACCCGGTAGTGAATCCAAAGTTTGCTTCTCAGTATACGGATGCGAATATCGAGCAGTACAGTATTATTGTGGTCAATGAAACCAATGGCTGCTCACGTTACATACCTTATAGTGACATGCTGATAGAAGAATATGGAATCGATTATAATACCTATCAGTATTACAGTGAAGTGACCGGACTTGACATGGAGGGACAGTTGAATTCTGCCATCGGTTATGTTACCTCAGAGGAGTTACCGACGGTGTATGTGGCATCCGGACACGGAATGCAGGAGTTGGGTACAACGGTGGCATCCATGTTGGAAAAGTCAAATTTTCAGGTGAATTACGGGGATAATTCTTTGGATCTTTTGACCGCTTCTGAGATTCCGGAAGATTGTGATGTGCTGTTTATCCAAACACCGGAAACGGATTTTACAAGTGAAGAGGTTGCAGTGTTAAAGGATTATATGAGCAGGGGTGGCAAGGTGATTTTTGTTGCCAGTTACTTAAATGCGGAGCATACAAATTTGCTTGAATTTATGAAAGAATATGGTTTGGAATTATCCGGCAGCATTATTTTAGAGGGCAGTTCCAGAAATTATATGCAGGCACCTTATGTGCTGCTTCCGCACACGGTGGCGCATGATATATTGGATGGAATTTCCGACAGTAAGTATTTAATTGCCCAGCATTCTACTCCGATAATGTTTGCAGAGGAGGTACCGTCTAATCTCACACAGAGTGCCTTTTTAACTACATCGTCTGCTGCATATGAGAAGAATGTGAATGCACAGTCCCTGTATCAGGAAGAAGGAGATACAAGCGGAATCTTTAACATTGGTGTAACAGTAGAAGATGTGGACACAGGAGCAGAACTTACGGTATATTCCAGCTATTATATGTTTAATGAAGCTTATGCCGGTGGTTCCACCTTTGCCAATATTGACCTTCTGATTAACAATATCAATGT
>JAGAQI010000019.1 GCA_017622795.1 Lachnospiraceae bacterium | reverse complement strand
CAAATTTTAGTATGTATACAAGTCCCATTGTCGCAACCTCGATTATAACATAACCCCGTTAAAAAATAAACACTTTTTTTACAAAAAACACTGATTTTTTCAGCATTTGCGATGTAAACGCTTACATCCGCCTATCATGGACCAAGGGTTGCTTTCACATGTGAAAGTAACCCCTGTCGTGGTTATTTTTTTCTCTTACCACTCAAACTTCTTTTCGAAGTAAGCCTTTAAGTCTTCAATCTTTACGCGCTCCTGAGCCATGATGTCACGGTCACGAACGGTAACCGCACCGTCTTCTTCGGATTCGAAGTCGTAGGTGATACAGAACGGAGTACCGATTTCGTCCTGACGACGGTATCTCTTACCGATGTTGCCTCTGTCGTCGAATTCGCAGTTGTACTTCTTGGAAAGCTCCATGTAAATCTTTTCTGCACCTTCGGAAAGCTTCTTGGAAAGAGGAAGCACACCAATCTTAACCGGTGCAAGCGCCGGATGGAAGTGAAGCACGGTACGAACATCGCCCTCTGCAATCTCTTCTTCATCGTATGCTGCACAAAGGAAAGCAAGTGTTACACGGTCTGCACCAAGGGATGGCTCAACTACGTACGGAACGTACTTTTCCTTCTTTTCATCATCAAAGTAGGTCATATCCTGACCGGATGTATTCTGATGCTGTGTTAAGTCATAATCGGTTCTGTCGGCAATACCCCAGAGTTCGCCCCAGCCGAATGGGAATAAGAACTCGATATCGGTAGTAGCCTTGGAATAGAAGCAAAGTTCTTCCGGATCATGGTCACGTACACGCATTTCTTCCGGCTTGATGCCAAGGGTCTGTAACCAGTTGATACAGAACTGCTTCCAGTATGCAAACCATTCAAGGTCGGTATCCGGCTCACAGAAGAACTCAAGTTCCATCTGCTCGAACTCTCTGGTACGGAACGTAAAGTTACCAGGTGTGATTTCGTTACGGAAGGACTTACCGATCTGACCGATACCAAACGGAATCTTCTTTCTGGAAGTTCTCTGTACGTTCTTGAAGTTTACGAAAATACCCTGTGCAGTTTCCGGACGAAGGTAAACAATGTTCTTTGCATCTTCGGTAACACCCTGGAAGGTCTTGAACATTAAGTTGAACTGACGGATGTCAGTGAAGTTGTGCTTACCGCAGCTTGGGCAGTCGATGCCGTGCTCGTCGATGTAAGCCTTCATTTCTTCGTGGGTCCATGCGTCGATTGCCTTATCGAAGGTAATCTTGTTTTCGAATGCATAGTCTTCGATTAACTTGTCTGCACGGAAACGCTCCTTACATTCCTTACAGTCCATCAGAGGGTCTGCAAAGCCGCCGAGATGGCCACTGGCAACCCATGTCTGTGGGTTCATTAAGATGGCACAGTCCACACCTACGTTGTATGGATTCTCCTGAATGAACTTGCTCCACCATGCCTTCTTTACGTTGTTCTTCAGTTCTACACCGAGATTACCGTAATCCCAGGTGTTTGCCAGACCGCCGTAAATTTCGGAGCCCGGGTACACAAAGCCTCTGTTCTTAGCCAGAGCGATGATTTTGTCCATGGTCTTTTCCATAGTGATTTCTCCTTTCTCTCTTTCAAGATTGCGCTTTTTATCTTCTATAATCATTTGTGCCGGTAATAATTTTGTGCTTTGCTAATACTGCGAATATATGATTTTCATGATATTTTGCAGTTGCGTAATCATTATTTACGCAACCGGATTGGATTCGCCGTCCATGGCTCAGCCAATCCTTTCCACAACGTCCTGTTGCGGAATTGCTGTTTACGGAGCAAAATATTTGAAAATCTATATATTCTCCGTAAGTCGCCAATCACAAAATTATTATCGGCACAAATGGCATATAGAGAAGGAAAAGCTCTAGTACCTGACACTGCTGCGAAAGGTGAAATCATATTCCAAGATGCAAAAAGCAAGTCCTGAAAATATAAAAATGCCCTAAGCAGAACAAGTGTCTTGTCTGCTTAGGGCGAACAAATTTGATGTCCGTGGTTCCACCTAGCTTCATAACAAATACCTTTCAAAGCATTTGTTATGCTCTCTGATTCCTGTAACGGAGGATTCCGTCGGCTTCTACTGGGGATGAGAGAATCGAACTCCCGTCCGTTCAAAACCAAAGCTCCGAGGCGCCTTTCCACTACATTACAGGAAGATTTTCACCAGCCATCTTCTCTCTAAACTGCTTTGCAAGTGTACTACTCCTCTTCACAGCCGTTTAACTATGGGGCAATTATACTTGAGATTCCCAAAATTGTCAACCGCAAAAAACTAATCATAAAAATAATAATTGCTTATCGGTAAGGCTTCTTTCTCTATCACTGCATAATAATAGCTGCCGTCGTCCTGCACCGGACGGACATGAATCATATCAAGCCCTTCGGTAAACCACTCTGCAGGCACGGTTACGGTGCTGACACCGTCAACCACCGCAGCCCTGACTAAGTTTACACCGTTAATCTGATATTCCACCTCGGCTGCTTCCACACCATCCACCGTAACAGTAATCGTATACTCTTTTTCGCCGGCTTCTACTGTTTCTACGTGCAATGCCTCCGGTGACGGCTCATAATAGCCCAGAGAGTCCACCAGTGTCTCAAAATCAACAAATTGGGCATCCAGCCATGCTACACGGTCTTTGATAAAGTTTTGCAGGCTGTCGGTGGCTTTGGCGTACTTTTCACCGTTTCTGCCGCCGTAGCCCCAGCGCTTGTCATTTAAGGTGCCGTCAAATTTCAAGTACTCCTGATAATATTCCAAGGAATCCAGGAAGTCCTTTAACTCATTTTTACGGACCGATTTATATTTTTCATACACCTTCACAAGGAAATACGGGTCTTTGATTAAATACCGGTTCCACTGGGTCGATTGATAAAACTGTTCTCTGGTAAAATAATTGTTGGTAGTGTGCCAGTCATCGGTAATATAAGTATCAATGCGGTACATGTTGATGTTGCCGTAAGCCCAGTCGTAGTCCCACACCGGTCCCATATAGGCGGGTCCTTCAATATCCTTATACAGGAACGTGCTGTTTTTCATGCTGTCCCAGTTCATAGTCAGTTCACAAACCATAAAGTTCTGCACCAGAGAATCCAAATCAAACAACCTGGAATAATGATAGCCGTCAAAGGTAGGATCCGTATAATCCACCTCGCTGACACTGGCAAACCAGCCGTTTTCCTTTCCGTCATACTGGATACCAAAAGCAGAATAATGCTTATCGTAGCTGTTATAGATGTAATCCTCACTGTGAAGAGCATATTCAAAGGACTGGATGTAATTTCTGGTGTATTTCATTAAATCGGAATCCTCCGGCACTTTTTCCGGAGTATTAAAATAAAACGGCTGACGGAAGTTCGTTACCACCTTAGATGCCTTGGAATCGCTAAAAGCATAGAAATCCGCCTCCAAAAGGAAACCACCTGTCTGCGGAGTATTTGCCGCCTTCTCGTAGTCCTTCTTCTTCATATCCAGATCTTCGGACCATTCCTCCGCAAGGAAATAATTGTCCCAGTCAAAAATATCTACCCGTTCTTCATCTACCCGGATATGCTCACACAACTGGTATACTCCCTGATAATTTCCGTTTAAAAATACGGATACCAGTTCTGATTCACTGGCAAATTTCATGCCGATGGCTGAGGCAAAATCCAGGGTGATTTTATTACGGATTAGCGTATGGTCAATATCGTTGGCAAGCAATACCCAATGCTTGTTTTTTCCCATGCCGAATAAGTCGGACTTGGATGCCAGCTTAATTTTATAAGGCCGCTTGTTTAAGTATCTGGTGGAATTACCGCGTAGTTTAATTTCCAATTCGCCCTCATACAAGGTAGTACCGGCATAGTCAGACAGTACCATCGTACCTGTTTCATAATTATCACCGATTCTGTTTTCCACCGTAAGCTCCAGTACAGGAAGTACACTGAACTCCCGGATGCTTTCCGGAGTTACCATGCCAATCATCAGCTTATTTACCGCCGCCTGCTTTGCCTGCGCTTCTTCCGCCGGCAATAAGGTAGGGGTTGGAGTTATGGTTGGTTTTTCGGTAGGTGTCGGCTCCTTTGTCTGCTTCTGTTGGACATTTTCCGGAGCCGTTATGTCGGGAGCGCCTGTTGTTTTCCCGGCAGTACAGCCACCAAACAGCAGTAACAAACCTACGATACAAAGAACTATGTGTTTTTTCATTTGCCTTCTCCTATGTCTATTTTAAAGTCAGAATATCTCTAACATTTCTTCCGATTTCATCTTATGTCCTACATGCTTTTGCAGAAACTGGTCCATGGCATCGCATAGCTCTGCTAACACCGCATCCGACACCGTAAAAGTAAACAACTTTTCCAACGGTGTGGCCAGAATATACTGCATGGTATAGATGGTGGAGGTCCCGATCCACAAACCGTCTTTTTCCGGCAGGTATTTTCCGCCTCGCACGTCGTTATCTGCCTGCTCCTGTATCCGCTTTTTTCTGCACTCTTCACAGCAAATGCCGCCCTCTGATGGAGAAAACCATCCTTGCGGTTCCTTTAACATTTCTTCCCTGCCGCAAAGCACACAGTTTTCTACCTGAGGCATTTCTCCGTTGACTGCCATAAACCGGAGTTCAAAAATCCGGCGCACCAGTTTTTTATGTAAGGACGGTTTGGATAATGCCCGCAATGTCATATATAACAGTTTCAGTGGTTCCCCCGCTTCTAGATTTTCTTTTGTCATAAAGCAGGAAAATTCACAAAAATACATAGCATAATAAATGGCTTCCACATCATCCCGAAGTTCTGCAAAATAATTACTGATTTCCGCGCTGACCACATTATAGGAACTTTTTCCTTCATACAAAATAAATTCCCCAAAAGAAAAGGGCTGGCTGCAACCGAGCAGCGGGCTGGTCGGCTTTCTGGACCCCTTTGCAAATGCGGAAATCTTTCCCCGTTCCTTTGTTAAAATTGTCAGCCGGCGATCATAGTCGCCAACCGGCATGGAAACAAGTACCATGCCGGTCAGTTTGATTTGTCCTGTCATAACGATCCTTTAATACTCTCTATGGTCCTGTCTGGACTCTCCCCGGGAGTGAGCCGTATAATTCAAATAATCGGAAACACTTCCTGTTTTGGCAAAACGCTGCCAGTAATCATTTGCCGTTGCCTCACTGATTCTTTGACCCGGCAGAAATTCTTCTCCAAATTCCACATCTGAATTAAAGTTGTTCCACGTTTTCATAGCTCTTCTCCCTTCGCATATACAAATGTTTCTTTCTGATATACTTAGGATTTCCGGCAGGAAACAAAATTACCCTATGGAAGATTTGGAAATAAAATTACCATGGTTTTACATACATTAAAATTCGTCCGGATTATCCCGGTAACCATAGTTTTTCATCAGGATATCGGAATCTCTCCAGTCCTTTTTTACTTTTACCCAAAGCTTTAAGTTAACCTTATACTCAAACAGGCGCTCAATTTCCTCTCTTGCTTTGGTTCCGATTTTCTTTAGCATTGCACCCTGCTTACCAATGATGATTCCTTTATGGGAATCTCTTTCGCAGACAATGGTTGCCTCAATGTCCACCATGGAACCGTCGGCACGCTCGCGCATCTTCTCAATGGTAACCGCAATGCCGTGAGGTACTTCTTCCCCCAGCAAACGCAGTGCTTTTTCACGGATTAACTCCGCTGCAATCTGACGCTCCGGCTGATCAGTTACGGTATCTTCGTCGTAATACATCGGACCGTACGGAAGATACTTATACACGAGTTCCATCAGACGGTCAGTATTTTCCTTTTTCTTTGCAGAAACCGGAACGATTTCCGCAAACGGATACTTACTCTGATAGGTTTCAATGGCTGCCATAATTTCTTCTTTTTTTACGGTATCAATCTTGTTGATAACAAGAATCACCGGTGTTTTTACTCTTTCCAGCTGCTCGATAATGTGTTGTTCGCCGGCACCGATATACGTTGTCGGTTCCACCAGCCAAAGCACCACATCTACTTCATTCAAAGTATCCTTTGCCACCTTAACCATGTACTCACCCAGCTTATTTTTTGCCTTGTGGATACCAGGTGTGTCCAGGAAAATAACCTGTCCGCGCTCATCGGTATATACCGTCTGGATACGGTTTCTGGTGGTTTGCGGCTTGTCGGAGGTAATGGCAATTTTTTGTCCGATGAGGTGGTTCATCAATGTGGACTTACCTACATTCGGGCGACCAATCAGGGTAACAAAGCCGGATTTAAATTGATTATTCATAAACTTTCTCCATAACAGCGGATTATGCCAAAGCATAGCCCGCTTCTTTTGCTATTTACATTAATGTCTTAACTGTATCAAACAGTTCCTTGCATTCTTCTACCTTTGCTGCAGAACCTACGGTACAAATGCAGTCTGCACCAAGCAATGCTTCTAACATCGGCTTGGTATTGCGGATGTCTTCTACGGAAGTCGCCAAAATTTCATCACGTACCTTCTGCACATCCTCAAAGGTCTTATCTGTCATATATGCAGCGAAGGAACGGGCGCCCTCTGTTCTAGGAGTCATCGGTGCATCCACATTGCTCATAGTACCGAGAATGTTCTTTGTCATTTCGCGTTCATCTGCCTCAAAGCTTTCAACATACGCCGGCATACCCTCGTAAATACGGTTGGTTTCTGCCAGATTCGGGTCGCGGTAGGAATAGGTAAATGCATTACCTGTAAGACCGTTAACGGAAATTCCTCCGCCATAAGCACCGCCCTTTACGCGGATTTCATTCCAAAGATATCCGTAGCCAAGCAGGGTCATCAATACTTCATAAGAACCGTGATAAGGTACACCTGCATCCAGGAAGTTACCGCTGCGGATAACATACTGTACCTGTCCAGGAGTCTTAAAACCTTCATTCTTCTTAGTACATGGCATACGAAGGTCTTCACCCTCTGCTGCCGGATACATCATATCTAACATGCCGTCGATTTCTGCTTCCAAGGCAGCCTTACCGTCTTCTGCTGCTGTCAGGTCAACAATCAGGTTTTCTTTCGTGAACAACTGTGCTGCTACTCTGGCAAGGCCTGCTGCAACCTCATCCATTTTATCATCTAAGTTTGCTGCAATGTCTTTGATAAACTCATAATATTCAATGCCCTTCGTTGCTTCATCAAAGGCAGCATTTTCACTATAGTAGGATGCTGCTCTGCCGATAGCTACCGCATGTCCTGCGCCCATAAACTTCATTTCCTGCCTGGACTTTAACTCTAACAAAATTTCCTTTAAGCGCTTCTTATCAGAGAAATCCGACTCAAACATAATTTCCTGTAACAGCGCCAGTGCCTTTCCTGTGTTTGCGGTAAGCGCCTTGGTAGACACGCTGAAGGTCGGAAGGAAACGCTTATAATCCTTTAAGCTTGGATAAGTAGTAATTCCGGTTTCAAAACCACCGGTATAAGTATTTACTTCATCTACCAGTTCCTGATAGGTGTGAAGACCGGTATTTACCATGGAAAGCACATCGGAAAGCAAGCCAATATACGGAACATCCGCAAGTGCCACCTTTCTTGCATCAAAAATCAAACCGATATAGCTGATACCGCTGGTAAAAATGTTATGCCATACTGCCTCAGTCTTACCCTCTAAGAATTTTTCATTCTTGAAATCCTTTGCTTTCTTTTCGATATCGGAAATAGAAAGCATCGGAATAGACTCCAACTGCTCCTTGGTGGACGGCTCGTCCTGATAGTCCTTTAACGCTTTGGTATCTGCCACCAGCTGTAATACCTCTGCCTTGCTTAATCCTGCCTTAAAGGAAGCCAGCTTATTCTTTAATGCAGCATCCTTTTCTGCATTTAAACCTGCCTTTGGCACAAGTTCCAACAGTACACCGTGCTTGCTGTCCAAGAAATACTTTTTAATTAACTGCTCAAAGTAATCGGTCTGTACTTTTTCCTTTAACTCTGCATAAACCTTATTCGCATGCATGTAAATAAATGGCTCATTATCATCATACAGCCAGGTACTCATTAAATTGATGCCATGCATAAGGCCCTTCGGGAAACGGCCGAAATCCGCTTCTCTGTAACGGAATTCCTGAGCGTTGATGGTAGCCAGCAACGTAGTTTTCTTGATACCTTCCTTTACACACTTTTCCAGTGCTTCACGAAGTACACGCATAAAACGGTCTCTTTCTCCCGGCTTTGCATTCTTTGCCGCAATGGAAAAATGAGGCTGCAGTAAATTGGTCATACCGGACATAAAGTCTTCACCAAGACCTGCATCCATTAATGCCTGCTTTACAGGAGCTCCCGGATTGGAAAACAGTACCTGATCAAGAATTTCAAAAGCAATTGCTTCCGTTAAATCTGCCCAGTCGCCAAGCAACACGTTATAAGAATAATATACGCCGTCTTCTTTTTCTTCTTCCACGGAGTAATACTCTGTCTCTGTACGGATTTCACCAAATTCTTTCTGTCTGGCAAGTTCGGAATCCAATTCGATTTTTTCGAATTTGGAAAGGTATTCCTCATCCATCCACGCCAAACGTTCTTCAATATCCATATCACCGTATAAATAAATATAGCTGTTCACCGGATGATAATATCTTCTGTGGAAATCCAGATAGTCTGCATAGGTTAAATCAGGAATAAAATCAGGGTCACCGCCGGATTCCACACCATATGCGGTATCCGGATAAAGAGCGTGCATACTTACACGACCAAGCACCTGTTCCGGCGAAGAGAACGCACCCTTCATTTCACTGTATACGATACCGTTATAAATCAGGTCTGCATCTTCGCTTTCCAGCTCATAATGCCAACCTTCCTGCTTAAAAATTTCTTCTCTTTTATAAATGTTCGGATAAAATACCGCATCCAAATATACATGCATCAGGTTCTTAAAGTCCTGTGTATTACAACTGGCTACCGGATACATAGTCTTGTCCGGAAATGTCATGGCATTTAAAAAGGTATTTAAAGAACCCTTTGCCAGTTCAATGAACGGATCCTTTGCCGGGAAACGCTCGGAACCACAAAGCACCGTATGTTCAATAATATGTGCCACACCGGTGGAATCGGTTGGCGGTGTACGGAAAGCAATGGAAAATACTTTATTATCATCCTCATTTTCCACCCACACTA
Organism: Lachnospiraceae bacterium; assembly: GCA_017622795.1. Classification (GTDB taxonomy): domain Bacteria; phylum Bacillota; class Clostridia; order Lachnospirales; family Lachnospiraceae; genus SIG299. The sequence goes on along the minus strand of JAGAQI010000019.1, from coordinate 3,180 downwards.
CTCTTGCGCCGGATTTATTGTGACGAAGATAATAACCGGTACCGTTCAGATCCGGAAGCTCTTCACTCTTAATTAACGTATACCCATTTACTTTGGTTAAGTCTTTCATGTTATTTACCCCATTTCTCTCTTTTTCTGGCAGGTATTGCCAAAGCATGCACCTTTACACCCATTATGAGTATTGTACCACATTTTCACCACTTGTACAACATCCGAATCATTATGTTGTCAACATAGTGAACAAAAAAAGTTGCCATACTATGTTCTCACATAATATGGCAACAAACTTACTTTTTATTCTTCTGTCAGAGATTTTTCGTACTCATCAAAAATGGTTCCCAAAACCGGTGCAAGACCGACGAACTCACAGCCATAGGAAATATCGCCGTTTTCCTTTGGCATCTTTCTGATAATCTTTACCACGCAATACAGAGAATTTTCCGGACTGCCAAGTTCCAACTTTGCATTAAAATAATAATTTAACGGCAAATCATTAGCTGATATAAAACCAATGCCCAGTTTGGATACATCCACTACATGGATTGGTTCATTAATTTCTACCGCAGCGGCAGCTTCCTGTTTAAATAATTTGGAAACAACCAGTTCTAACTGAATTGGCATTCTTTTGCTTCTTCTCTTCTCCTGCATCATTGGTACCCCCCTCTTTATTAAACCCTGACGTTATATGTGCTACTTATGCATCTACACTGTAGTTTGGTGCTTCCTTGGTGATATGGATATCATGTGGATGGCTTTCCTTTAAGGAAGCTGCGGAAATCTTAACAAATCTACCGGTTTCCTTTAAAGTTTCAATATCCTTTGCACCACAATAACCCATACCGGAACGAAGTCCGCCAAGCAACTGGAATACGGTATCTTCTACAAGACCCTTGTATGCCACACGTCCTTCTACACCTTCCGGAACAAGCTTCTTGGCATCTGCCTGGAAGTATCTGTCCTTACTGCCGTTTTCCATAGCAGCGATAGAGCCCATGCCGCGGTAAACCTTATATTTTCTACCCTGGAACAGCTCGAAGGTTCCCGGACTTTCGTCACAACCTGCAAACAGGCTACCCATCATACATACGTTTGCACCTGCTGCAATTGCCTTTGTGATATCGCCGGAGAACTTGATACCGCCGTCTGCAATAATCGGTACATTATACTTCTTGGCTGCGGAGTAAGCATCCATAATTGCGGTAATCTGAGGAACACCGATACCTGCAACCACACGGGTTGTACAAATGGAACCAGGTCCGATACCAACCTTAACGCAGTGAGCACCTGCCTTAATTAAGTCTTCGGTTGCTTCTGCAGTTGCTACGTTACCAGCAATAATCTGTAATTCAGGGAATGCATCATGTACCATCTTTACGCAACGGATAACGTTTGCAGAATGGCCATGTGCAGAGTCGATAACAATGGCATCTACCTTAGCAGCTACCAGTGCTTCTACTCTGTCTAAGATGTTAGCGGTTACGCCAACACCTGCGGCGCAGAGAAGTCTGCCCTGCTCGTCCTTTGCGGAAAGTGGGTACTTAATCTGCTTTTCAATATCTTTAATGGTAATGAGCCCTTTTAAATTGCCCTTATCATCTACGATAGGAAGCTTTTCTTTTCTTGCCTTGGCAAGAATCTTTTTTGCTTCTTCTAAGGTTACGCCTTCCTTTGCTGTTACCAGATTTTCGGAAGTCATACAGTCAGAAATCTTCTGGGAGAAATCTGTTTCGAATTTTAAATCACGGTTTGTGATAATACCAACTAACTTTTTGCCTTCTGTAACAGGAACACCGGAAATACGGAACTTTGCCATAAGCTCGTCCGCATCCTTCAATGTGTGGTTTGGACTTAAAGAAAACGGATCTGTAATAACGCCGTTTTCGGAACGCTTTACCTTGTCTACTTCGTCTGCCTGTGCTTCAATGGACATATTTTTATGGATAACACCGATACCACCCTGTCTTGCCATTGCAATGGCCATGCGGTGCTCTGTTACTGTGTCCATACCCGCACTCATAAGCGGAATGTTCAGCTGAATTTTTTCTGTAAGATGTGTTCTTAAGTCTACCTGATTTGGAATTACTTCGGAATAGGACGGTACAAGTAATACGTCATCAAAGGTAATGCCTTCGCCAATAATAGTTCCCATTACTTACTCCTCTCTTTTGCCAGTGGTTAATAGTTGAATTTTTAAAAAGATTTTAAAAAGTATACTTTCTTTTCAGAAAAATGTCAATACTTTCAAACTTCTTAATTTTATTAGTTTTACTAATACTCCATGATTTTTCTTGGTGCCTTCTGTTTCATGGCAGCCAACATTTTTTCGCTTGGCTCGAAATAAATCATAGTATTCTGTTCGCCGCCGGTAACTACCATACCGTATACCTTTGCATTTTCATCCAGACTGGAGAAGTCCTTTACTGCCACGCCGTTATGACGGTAACCATCCAGTGCATGGGAATTCTTTGGTGCAATTACTACCAGCTTTTCAAAATCCACACGAAGCATGGTCTTTCTCTTTGCTCCGCCACTGATTTTATCAAAGTCCAGCTGACCGTCGCAGAATACATATTCATATTCTGTTGCCAGTTTTGGCAGGAAATAATAGCCCAGACCCAGTAAAATAAGTCCAAAAATGATAAACATCATTTTAAATGTTAAAAAACCCAGTGCAAAGCAGGCAATCATGCCACCAATCAACAAAACCTTAATTAAATTATCTTTCATTGTTACTTTCTTTTTTGCACGCGCTTCTGCGTATAAACCATCCATTGATGAAACCTCCGAAATAAAATATTTGCTTATCTTACAGTATATAAGATATTTTTTCTTTTTTCAATGTGCATAATATAAATTTTCAAGAAATTTTCATTTTTCCCATTGGTCCGAAAATTATAAATAGAAAAGGCCATCGCCTTAGCGACAGCCTTGTGTAACTTCTATTTAAGCGAGCTTGCTCTTTGCAACTTCTGCAAGTGCTGTGAAAGCAACTGCATCGTTAACAGCGAGCTCAGCGAGCATCTTTCTGTTGATCTGGATATCAGCTAACTTTAAACCATACATAAACTTGCTGTAAGAAAGACCATTCATTCTGGCAGCTGCATTGATTCTAGCGATCCATAACTGTCTGAACTGTCTCTTCTTTTCTTTTCTGCCTGCATAAGAGGATGTTAACGCTCT
>JAGAQI010000018.1 GCA_017622795.1 Lachnospiraceae bacterium | reverse complement strand
GCCCATAGCTGCCATAACAGCCTTACTTACAAAGTTTTCAGATGCAATCAGTTCAATATGGTCCTTCTGTCTGCCCAGCTCTAAGTCCATAGCTGCAGCAACTTCCGGATCGAAACACTTTACTTCATCAAATGAATACATGTTAATCCTCCTTGTTCTCTTTCCTAAGTTACTTTTTAAATTTATCACTGCATCGCAGTAAATAATCAAAATGATTATATCACACCATTTTCGAAATTACAAGCCCCAACCTGCTATATTTTGTAATACTGCATCACTGCCTGTAATGTTACTTTATCCCGGAATTCATTGGTCTCCGGATAATAAATCATATTGATACGGATATTGTTTTCCCTGCCCTGGAACAGCTTGTCCAAGGCATCCTTCCCGAACCGTTCTGCTATCTCCTGCTCAAACGCCGGGATATCACCGAAATACATTACTTCAAATTGCTTACCGTATTCATTTTCTGCATTCAATTTTAATACATTCGCATTTTTACCGAGAATTCTGGCATGAAGCAGCTTTAAATTACGTTCTCCAAATAATGGCTTTTCATTACCCACACCAAACGGTTCCAACAGCTTTAGTTCACTGATTACCTGCTCCGTCACCAGCCCAAACGGCAAAATCACATCAATGGAAACCTTTTCTGTTAAATCATCCTCTGTTAAACCGCTGTTTTCTACCAGGCGACGCTGAAACTCTGCCAAATTCTTCTTCGGCAAGGACATTCCCGCTGCCTTCGGGTGTCCGCCAAACTTCGTCAGTAAATCCTGCACTTCGCACAGTTTTTCATACATATGATAGCCGTCGATGGAACGTCCGGAGCCTTTGATTCCATCCTCCGCATCGGTTAATATAATAGTAGGACGGTAAAATGCCTCCCGGATTCTGCCCGCAATAATTCCTGCCAGACTTTCATGACACTCCGGAAGATAAATCACCAGCACATTCTCAAGCTTGCCGCCTTCCAGCACCTGGCGCTTTGCTTCCTCCACGCCCTTTGCCGTCATATCTTTTCTGGTACGGTTTAGTTCTGTTATTTCCTGTGCCTGTGCGGCTGCTTCCTCCGGATTTTCACACAGTAGTAAGCGAAGCCCCTTAACTGCCACATCCAGACGGCCGGAAGCATTTAAGCATGGTCCCAGCACAAATCCCATGTGATATGCGCCCACCACTTCTTTACTAATCTGATTCGCATCCATTAATGCATTGATGCCGATGTCTTTGCTTTCCCGAAGGAGTTTCAGTCCCATTGCCACCATAGTGCGGTTTTCTCCGCGAAGCTCCATCACATCACATACTGTTGCCATCGCTGCATACGGTATCATTGCTTTTAATAATTCACCGGGAAGCCCCGTCTGCTCTGCCAGGCAGTACATCACTTTATATGCCACTACAGCACCGCAAATGCCGGTCATCGGGGTAGTTTCACCCTCCTGCTTCGGATTGACAATAATGTCTGCCTCCGGCATGGTTTTTACTAACCCATCTGCTGTTTCCAACAGAGGAATTTCATGGTGGTCGGTCAAAACTACGGTGATACCGGCTTCCTTCGCCAGATGTATCGGCTCCATTGCCGCAATACCGTTATCGCAGGTGACAATCATATCCGCACCCGCTTCGATACACTCTTGTACCATGTCCTCATTTAGGCCGTATCCGTCCTTTATGCGGTCCGGAATGCGGTAATCCACATTTGCTCCTGCTGCCGTCATACAGCGGTACAAAATGTAAACCGACATGATACCGTCCACATCATAGTCACCGATGATACGGATTTTTTTACCCTGCATAATTCCTTTTGCAATCATCTCTGCCGCTGCTTCTGCATTTTTCAAAAGCTTCGGGTCCGGCAGACGCGAAAAAGAAGGATGCAGATATGCATCCCTCTCCTGTTTTGTTGTAAGTCCGCGGTTCACAAGAAGCCGGGCGGTTACTTCCGTAATGCCCTGCTCCCTGCAAATTTCCGCAAAATTATCTTTTTTATTCTTGACTGTCCAATACTGTTTCATTGTTATCGCTCGTTTTTCCTAATTTTTTCACTTTGCGCTTTGCACACTTTTTCTTAAGAACAACTACAGCAACTACGATTACCACAGCCCAAAATGCCAAATACGGAAGATTAATCACAAACCATACCAGGAAGTCCTGTGCTCCTTCGGAGATTTCATACATGGTGTTTTTCCAGCCATTGCTGATACGCTCCAACAGAGTTTCCGGTGCCTTTTCCTGCACTCTGGTTACCTCATACACATAAATGCGCACGGTACTGTATGTAATTTTGTCGTCGTAAGTTCTGAGTCTGGACTGGAAGCTTTCGATGTTATATCTTACTTCACTTAACCGCTGCTCCAGCTTAATAATATACTCCAGGTCATCTGCCTTTTCCAACAGGGCAAGAAGGCGCTCCTGTTCAATCTGTAAGGTCTTGATGCGGGCTTCTGTGTCCACGTAACTAAGGGTTACATCCTCTTCACCAACAGTTTTGTTGGTTACGGTTGCTATGCCTTCCACACCGGCTAAGAAAAAGCTTAAGTTTGCCTCCGGAACGCGGATGGTGTAGTTTGCACTCTTTCTGCCGCCGTAATAATCAGTACCGGAAACATCTGCATACTGAAGATATGCATCGCTTTCCGCAATTTTTGCATCAAGGGCCGATTGGAATGCATCAAAATCCAGTGTCTGCAGATTCAAATTAGCAGTTTTAATCACTTTTCTGGTAGTTACAGCTGCTTGAGATTCAGAGCTTGCAGGAGCGGAAGACTCCAGCTTCGGACTCTCTACTATGCTATCCGCCATGCCGTACTCGGCCTTCATATTAAAGTCCATCGATTCTTCCGTAACTGCATCAAAGGATACCCCCGTATCCCAAGCACTGCCGGCATTCTGGGTATAAACCTGTTCCATTTCATACGCCATATCATTGGATGCCTTTGCACCGCAAGCAGTCAGACCCAATAACATTATACCACATAATCCGATTGCTGCCACCTTTTTTGTCCCATTTCTAAATTTTCTCATATACGTCTCCTCCATTCTTTATTTTTCAGAATTTCGTTCTAAAAAACAGCAGACAGTGTAAACACCGGCTGCTGTTTTACTGTTTCACCTATTAAGACGCAAAGTTCCTGTAAAAGGTTTCACAAAATATTTTTTATTCTTCATAAAGAAAACTTCCTTCCGGATAGTTGCCGCCGGAATGCCACAGGAACCAGCTGGAATATCCGTTCTCATAGGTTCCGCGTATTTCTTCCCTGATTTGGCTTGCGGTATAATTGAAGCCGGCCAGCCATGGACGACATTCCGCATATGTTTTCTGCTGCAACGGAAGCACGCTTAACTTTTCTACGGATTTTTTCATCTCGCCGTATACCAGATTATACGGTTCCTTCTTCGGATTCTCAATACTATTCCAACCCTTTGCATAATGGTCCGGATAAACCATCGGACAGATATAATCCAGGTATCTGGACATTTCCACATAGTCCTGACCCACTCTTGCGGAGTCTTCACCGCTTCGTATAATAACACCGTACACGGATGCACTGACATAAACACCCAATGGTTTTAATCTGTCACATGCATATTTTGTAAATGCAGTAATAATTTCTCTTGTGTTCAGTTCATCGGAATCATATCCAAAGTCAACCAGATACTCAAAGTTGTAATCTTCTTTTCCTTCCGTCAGCTTTTTACTAATTAATCTGCTGGTGGAAAAGCGGATGTAGTCAAAACAGATTTCATCAAATCCATCCAGCGCTGCCTGCTCCGCAACGTCAATAATATGTTTCCAGGTATCACGATTATACGGATTCATCCAGGTTTCGCCGTCTCTGTCTACAAACAAAGAACCATCTTTATTATAAAGCATATATTCCGGATGAAGTTCTTCAACCACACTGTCTTTAAAACAAACCACACGGGCGATGGTATAAATGCCATTCTCCTTCAGGGTTTTTAAAAGTCCCTTCATGTCACTGTAAGAATAGCTGCAAATATAGTCGTCACCCAGTCCCATCTGATAGGTAACCTTACCGCTGTCATGCTTTACATCAATAACTACTGCATTCATTTCGGTGGTCTTTGCAAGCTCCAGCCACTTATTTAAGGTGTCTTTGTTTTCTAAAGATAAGCCCACATATGCTCCCTTTACATTTACCTTTGTCCGGTTGTCCTCCCAACCGATGAGATAATTGTCATCCCAGGCCGGAGTAGGCGTTGGAGTCGGGGTGCAAGGAAGTCCTGTTTCCGGTGATGTCGGTACCGGGGTCGGGGTATTGGTTGGTGTCGGTGTTGGTGTTACCGTCGGAGTTGGTGACGGAGTTGGCGTTGGCACCGGTGTCGGAGTTCCCGGAACCGGCGTAGGAGTAGGAACTCCCGGCAGGTCATTGATATTTTTTTGGGAAACCTTAAATGCCAATACACCAAAAATAATTGCAAGGATTATTACAATAAGAATACCGCAAACCGTGCCAAGACTCGGGCCTCTCTTTCTGCGTCGTCCCCTACGGCCGCCGTAATCTACATACATTCCTCGATTTCTTGCCATTAATTCTTGCCTTTCTTACACTACTGATTACTTACCGCAGCAGAACTTATACTTCTTTCCGGAGCCGCATGGGCACGGATCATTTCTGCCAATCTTCTTTTCCTTTACAACTGTGCCGGATTTCTTCTGTTCCTTGTAAAGCTCTTTTCTTCTTTCTTCGGTAAGAAGCGCATCCCACTGAGGAAGCTCGTAAAGCCAGTCTGCTCTTGCATCAACCATGTTCTTGTAAAGAAGCTCTAAATCAAACTCTAAGGAAACCTCGGTATCCTCTTCCATGGTTTCGATTGGATTTGGAGTTACTAAGCTGTCGTTGATACCGTCTAAGAAACCGGTCATAAGGAATGTGTCAATTTCATACTTGTCCGCTAATTCCTTCACCGTACCCTTTACCACTTCCTTTGGATTCTCAAGAAGCTTCTCATAGATGCCCTTTTCCACAGCAAAATAATTGCCCCAGAACATCTGACCCTCTCTTGTATTCATATCCTTTGCATACGCAGTATTGCGCCAATTTTCTAACATAGCCATAGTATATTCTTCCTTTCTTTTGCTCGGTATATTCTTTCGCATACTTAAGATAACAGATTTTGCGTCCTCTGTAAATAGGCTTTATTCCTTGTTTCCATATTTTTCTTCGATTTCTTTTGCAATATCTTCCGGTTTTTCGCCTGCCTTGATACGCTTGTTAATTTTGCGCATATCGGAAGCGGACATTCCGTCCTTCGGATGCGCCATCTCATACATACGCAGGAATGACCAGAGAATAATCGGTACCATAATGGTAAGCACGATACTTGCCATAAAAAGCCCCATGGTTTCCGGTCTGGCAAGGACCGCTGCCACAATGGTCAGCAAATACATTACCGCAATTACCCCAATGCCGATCCAGGCTGCAATTCTTTTTCCCATAGTTATCCTCCTAACTAAATTTCTTCTGCTTCGTCTTTTAATTTTTGTAACCACGCCTTCTGGACCGCTTCGTAACCCTGTTCGGAGCACTCATAAAACGTTGTACCCTGCAAAGCTTCCGGTAAATAAGGTTGTCCGGAATAATGGTTTTTATAAGAATGGGAATATTGGTATCCCAGTCCGTGTCCTAATTTATGGGCGCTCTTGTAATGAGCATCCTGCAAATACGGCGGTATCGGATCGGTACGGCGTTGCTGTACCAGTTCCATTGCCTTATCAATGGCGCAGATGGCTGAATTACTCTTTGGCGCACAGGCCACGTAGGTTGCCGCCTGGGCAAGTACAATTCTTGCTTCCGGCATACCGAGCCGTTCTACCGCCTGGGCCGCACTGGTTGCCACTACCAAAGCATTCGGGTCGGCATTCGATACATCCTCTGCTGCACAAATCATTATGCGCCTTGCAATAAACGCTACTTCTTCCCCTGCTGCCAGCATCCTTGCCAAATAATACACCGCCGCATCCGGGTCGGAGCCCCGCATGCTCTTAATAAAAGCGGAAATGGTATCATAATGATTATCCCCGTCTTTATCATATCGTAATACTCTTTTTTGAATACATTCCTGTGCTGTTTCCAATGTGATATGTATGATACCGTCATCGGAACGTTCTGTAGTGAGTACTCCCAATTCGATAGCATTTAATGCAGAACGGGCATCTCCGTTGGACATGTCTGCCAGGAAATCTAACGCTTCTTCAGTAATATCCGCATTATAAGAACCAAGGCCCTTTTCTTTGTCGGTTACTGCCCTAAGAATCAGCTGCTTAATATCTTCCTTTTGCAAGGATTTCAATTCAAAAATAACCGATCGGGAAATCAAAGCCCCGTTCACCTCAAAATAAGGGTTTTCGGTGGTCGCTCCGATTAAAATTACAGTTCCGTCCTCTACAAACGGAAGCAGATAATCCTGCTGGCCCTTGTTGAAGCGATGAATCTCATCTACAAACAAAATAGTACGCTTGCCGTACATGCCAAGGCGTTCTTTTGCTCCGTTAATTACCTCTTCCATATCCTTTTTACCGGCGGAAGTAGCATTAATCTGGGTAAACTCTGCACTGGTTGTATTAGCAATTACTTTGGCCAGCGTGGTTTTTCCGGTACCGGGCGGTCCGTAAAAAATTACAGAACTGATTTTGTCTGCCTTGATGGCCCGGTACAACAGCTTATCTTTACCGATAATATGCTGTTGCCCCACCACCTCTTCCAGAGTAGTCGGCCTGAGTCTTGACGCCAACGGCGATTCCTTTTCTTTTTTTACTTCATTCATGTATTGAAACAAATCCATAAATTATAATTCCTTAACCTATTTTCTTTGAACCGGATTACTCCTCGAACAGTAATACTTCACCGTCATTATCGGCAAACCACAACTCGCCCTCTTCTTCGATTTCTGCCCGTCCGGCAGTGGCTTCCGTAACTTTTTTTATAAAGCTCTCCTGCTCCGACGGGGTTACCATAACCCGTGCGGTCACCACATCCGTGTAGTCGGTGGACAACATGGTGTATCCGTTTGTTGCTACAATATATTGCAGTTTTCCAATACCGTTATAGTCGGTGACAATGCGGATTTTCTTGCCATATTGTTTGGTGATTACCACACTGTTATTCAGTCCTTCTTTTACTGCTGCCTGATACGCCCGTACCAAACCACCGGTTCCGAGAAGTATTCCTCCGAAATATCTGGTAACTACCACACAGACATTGTGGATTCCTTCATTTAACAGTACATCCAGCATCGGCCGTCCCGCGGTTTTTTGCGGTTCTCCGTCGTCACTGCAACGCTCCAATTCATGATTCAGTCCTATGGTGTAAGCCGAACAGTTATGTCTGGCATCCCAGTATTTTTTCTTGGTGGCTTCAATAAACTGTAATGCAGTTTCCTCATCCTCACAGGGAATGACGGTAGCAATAAATCTGGATTTCTTTTCAATTATCTCACCCACACCGCCCTCATAAACGGTTTTGTATTGTTTATCCAAGAAAAACCTCCCTTATTGCTATACAAAGCAATTATGATCTTTATCATAAGTAAATCCTGCTGATGCAAGTTTTTCCACCAGCTGCTCTTTATTGATATCCATGTCTTCGCACAATGCATCCAAATCGGAATAGTAATCCCGAAGTTTTAAATTTATGAAACTATATAACATAACCGGGTCATTTGGCAGTGTCATATGCTTTCTCCTTTTCTTTACATCGTACTTTTTATTTTACCACATCCGCGGTAAAAAGTCCAATTTTTCGTTTAAAATATCGAAATGCGTTCATACTTTTGCTAATGAAACACTTTTGTAATAAAATCTACACAGTCTTTTCATTGAATAATGATAAAAATTCTGTTATACTACATAATGGATAAATACGAAAATATTACCTGCATATATATTTAACACAAAGTGAGGGACATCTATGGATTACAGTAAAACTTCCGTAAATAAAAAAATACGGCAATTAAAAACAACAACCACCAGACTTTCCACAAAGGTTAAGGTTTCTGCCTACCGCTTATTTCTGGTGTTTATCGTGTTCTTTTGCATCGTTGGCGTTATGGCTGCCTTCGGAACCCTGGAAGGACTTATTTCTTCCGCACCTGATATCAGCAACATCAATATGGTGCCTACCGGCTACACTACCAAGTTTTATTATGCCGACGGTACTCTTGCACAAACACTGGTTGGTGCCGGAGGTAACAGAGAATATGTTACCATTGATGAAATTCCAAAGCATGTACAGGATGCATTCATTGCCATCGAGGACGAACGTTTCTGGGAGCATGACGGTATCGACGTTAGAAGTATTTTCCGTGCGGCAGTTGAAATGCTTTCCGCAGGTCGGCTGGAAAGCGGTGCCAGCACCATCACCCAGCAGCTGTTGAAAAATCAGGTGTTCAGCGGCGGTGATGAAGAAAGAGACTTTGATAAAGCCATCCGTAAGGTTCAGGAACAGTACCTTGCTATTCAGTTAGAAAACACTTTGGATAAAGCAACCATTTTAGAATACTACTTAAATACCATTAACCTTGGTCAGGGTGCTTACGGTATCCAGATGGCTTCCCGTACCTATTTCGGCAAAAACGTCGATGAACTCACCATTTCCGAAGCAGCTGTACTGGCCTGTCTTCCAAAGTCTCCAACTAAAATGAATCCGCTTACGTATACGGAAGAAAATATGGAGCGCCGTGATACGGTTCTTTGGATGATGCATAAATTGGAGCTCATCACGGACGAAGAATACAAAACAGCGCTGGATGATACCGAGTCCGTTTATATGCGAATTGCTTCCCACATTGAAGAAACTTCTGAAACTTCCTACTACAGCTATTTTACCGACGAAGTTATCAACCAGTTAATGGCAGACCTTCAATCCAAGCTGGGATACAGTGCTTCGCAGGCTTCTTCCCTGATTTACACCGGAGGTCTTCGCGTTTATACTACCCAGGACCGTCAGATTCAGGAAATTTGTGATGAAGTAACCAGTAATCCGGACAGCTATCCGGAAATCGGAAAAGGCTCTTATTATGATGTTTCCTACGCTCTTTCTGTATTAAAAGCAGACGGTACCACCATCCATTACCAGCTTTCCGATTTCATTAAGTATAATAACTCGTTTAAAAACAAATCTTCCGTTGTAGTCCGCATTACTAAGGGTGTTTACAACCTGCTTTGTACCGATTTGGATTATATCATGGAATGTATTGATGAATTCCGCGCTGCCCATGTTGCAGAAGGCGATACCATTTTAGGTGAACGTATCACCCCGACCCTGCAGCCGCAGATTTCCCTTTCCATTATGAATCAGTATACCGGCGAGGTTGTGGCTCTGGTCGGCGGTCGCGGTGAAAAAACCGGTAACCGTACCTTAAACCGTGCCACCTCTACCATCCGTCAGGTTGGTTCCACCTACAAAGTACTGGCAGCATTTATGCCGGCACTTGACACCGGCGGAATGACCCTTGCCACACCGTTTGACGACTCCCCGTTCTTCTATCCGGGAACCACAAAGGAAGTCAAAAACTGGTATACAAAAAATCCTCCGTTCATGGGCTTAAATACCATACGACGCGGTATCTCCTATTCCATGAATATTGTAGCGGTAAAATGTATGCAGGCAGTTAATCCGCAGGTTGGTTTTGATTATTTGAAAAAGCTTGGTTTTACAACTCTTGTTGACTATCAGGTTGGTGCCGATGGTGCCGTTTATTCCGATATCGGTCTTCCTCTTGCATTGGGTGGCTTAACCAACGGTGTTTCCAATATCGAAATGACAGCGGCCTTTGCTTCTATTGCCAACGGCGGTATTTATAATGAGCCATATTACTATACAAAAGTATTGGACCATAACGGCAATGTTATTTTGCGTAGCGAAACTTCATCCAGACAGGTCATGAAAACCTCTACCGCCTATCTGTTAACCAGTGCAATGCAGGATACTATCGTCCGCGGTTTGGGATCCACCACACAGCCTAACTTCCTGGAATATAAGATGCCGATTGCAGGTAAAACAGGTACTACCACCAACAGCATTGACCGTTGGTTCTGTGCTTACACACCATACTACACCTGTTCCATCTGGATGGGCTTTGATAACAACTTTGAAATTGAAAATCCTACCCAAAACTATATTTGGCGTGATGTTATGGAAACAATCCACAAAGAAAAACAGCTGGCTTATAAGGAATTCACTATGCCGGATTCCATATTAACCGCTACCATTTGTACAAAATCCGGTCTGTTAGCAAAAACCGGTGTCTGCGATACCTACGCAGGCGGTTCCACCGTAAAGGAAGAATACTTTGCCAAAGGTACGGTGCCTACCGAATACTGTGACTGTCACGTAATTGCTACTATCTGTCTGGATACGGGGCATCTGGCTACTGAATATTGTACTAACGTAGAAGAGCAGGTGCTTTTGGTTAAGGATGAACCAATCATCTACTATCCAACAGAACTGGATCCTACTACTGCAACACCAACTCCAATGCCGGAGGGCTATATTCCTACGGAAAAAGAGCTGGAACAGGTTAAAACCCAGTATGTATACACAACTTCGGATACAAAATATATTCTTCCGTCCGAATACTGCGCAATCCACACCTTTGTAGAAACTATTCCGCAGGATCCATTTACTCCTGTAGATCCGTTTAATCCGGAAATTCCGGTAACACCACAGAACCCGTTGGAACCGGCTATACCAACACCAACGCCGACTCCGGTGCCGGATACCACCGATCCTTTCTCTAATGGTGGTTTCCAGTCACACTAAAAAGCGCCGGTGAACGATAAACAAGCATAGTTTTCAAAATAAAACACCCCATCGGTCAATCTCGCTCTGCACGTGGTCTACACCACTGTGCTGCCGCAAGATTGACCGATGGGGTGTTTTGTTTATAAATAATTTCTTCGTTTACCGTTCACCGGCAGTTTTAATGCGCGGCTTAAAGATTAAAGAAGCCACATAGCCAAAAATCAGGGCGGCGGAAATGCCTACTGCAGAAGAAGTAAAACCACCTTTAAATATTCCCAAGAATCCATCCTCCTGGACCGCTTTCTTTACACCCTCAAATAAGGTATGTCCAAAACCCAGTAACGGCACCGAGGCTCCGGCACCGGCAAATTCTTTCCACGGTCCGTAAATTCCCAAAAAGCTCAATACTGTTCCCGAAATAACCAATAACACCATCACATGACCCGGCTGCAACTTTGTACGGTCCATCAAAATCTGTACCAGGGCGCAGGTTCCGCCACCTGCCAAAAATGCAATCAAATACTCCATCATTTTATATTACTCCTTCCATTCTAACGCCACCGCATGGGCAATTCCCGGCACGGAGTCTCCTTCATTAGAGCTGACTGTCGATAGCAATGCTCCTGTAGGGACAAATAAAATCCGTTTCCACTTTCCCTCCTGCATATTCTGCAGGATATATCCGTTTAATGTTACTGCCGCACAACCACAACCGGAACCACCGCTATGAACATCCTGAAATTTTGTATCATATATCGTCATTCCGCAGTCCATATGCTGTTTTGAAATATCGTAGCCTTCCGCTTTTAACAAGTCCAGCAGAATCTCACTGCCTACCGCTCCTAAATCGCCGGTAACAATTTTGTCATAGTAATCGGGGGATAAGCCAAAATCCTTCAGATGAGTAGCAATCGTGGAAACTGCCGCAGGTGCCATACAGGCCCCCATATTCGCCTTGTCTGTAATACCATAATCCACGATTTTTCCAGGGGTTGCCGCCACTACATAAATACCGTTTGTACCGTCTCCGCGCTCCAATACTGCCGCTCCGCTTCCTGTTACCGTCCAGGTTGCACACGGCGGACGCTGGTTTCCGTAGCTTAAAGGAAAACGGAATTCCTTTTCTGCCGTAGCAAAATGACTGGAGGTTGCTGCCACCACACACTCAGCCAAGCCCGCTTCTAACAGAACCGATGCCAATATTAAAGATTCCCCCATGGTAGAGCAGGCTCCGTATACACCAAATACAGGAATCTGAAGTGATTTCACTCCAAAAGAGCTGGCTGTCATTTGCCGGAGTAAATCTCCGCAAAACAAATAATCAATCTCCTGCTTTGTCTTGCCTGCTTTTTCAATGGCACATTCTATCGTCTTCTTTAACATTCGACTTTCTGACTCTTCCCAGGTTTCCCCGTCGAACTTTCCCGTTTCGTCGTAAGCATCCAAATAAGCTCCCAGGGGTCCGTCCTTTTCCATTGCTCCGCCGGTGCAAGCACCGGTACGGATTTGAATCTGCTGACTAAATCGAAAACTTTGCATACTGTTACCTCTTTTTCGTTTTTTTTAGTATGCAAAGAAAGACCGGAAACTATACAGTCTCCGGTCTTTTTTCTTATTCATCCTCTTCAGTTAAATGCTTATCTAAAAATTCAAGGAACTCCTCAATCGGCATTGGCCGTGCATAATAAAATCCCTGTGCGAATCGGCAACCTGCATTTTTCAATAGTTTTACCTGCTCTTCTGTTTCAACACCTTCCGCTAATACCCGGAAGCCCAATTTTTTAATCATGTTGATTAACAATTGCAAGAAATCCGCAGAAAAATTGTCCTTACCGGTTTCCACATCCAAAAGGAACTGACGGTCTAACTTAACAATATCCGCTTTCACTCGTGATAATACATTTAAGGAGGAATATCCTGCACCAAAGTCATCAATGGAAACGGAAAATCCTCTCTTTTTCAGTTGGCAAATACTTTCAATCAATGGTGCCAAATCCTGCATAAACACAGACTCTGTAATTTCTATTTCCAATGTTTCCGCCGGAACATCAAACTGGGCCATCAATTCATCCAGACGTTCCAGATAAGTCTGGTTTTCCTGATGTTTACGGGAAAAGTTGACCGAAATTTTTACAATCTGCTTTCCTTCCTGCAACCGTTTTTGCTGCATTTCCAGCACCTGCCGCATCATTTCAAAATCCAGATGGGTAACGAAACCGTTTTCTTCGAAAATCGGAATAAATTCTCCCGGGGAAACCATGGTTCCGTCCGGCTTGAACCAACGTACCAAAGCTTCCGCACCGATAATCCGGTCAGTAAACATATTCATCTTTGGCTGCAAATACACTTTAAATTCGTGATTTTCCAGCGCTTCCGACATATGGGAAACAATTTCCATCTGCTTCTGCTGCTCATTTTTTAGTTCGGCAGTATATACTTCTACCTGAACTGTTGCGTCTTTTTTTACACTCTTTCTGGCAGTATTGGCATTATCAATATTCAAAGAAACATTTCCGAGGCTTCTGTCGAGTACTGCGATACCTCCCGCAATACCGAGCTTGCATTTCGGATAATACCGGTGTGCTGCCTCACAGAATTCTTCTCCGCGTTTCAGGAAGTTCTGCTTCAGTTCTTCCAAATCATCCAATTCATACAAAGAAACAAAGCTGTCTGCTGTAATTCTGCACTGGAATATCGCCGGACTGTCCTTTAAAAACTGACCATATTCTTTTAACAAATTATTACCTGCATTATAGCCATAGGTTTCATTAAAAAACTTAAAATTGGTAAAATCCGTGTACAGCAAAACAAATTGTTTATTCGGATGATCATTGACATGCTGTTCCGCAGATGTAGTAAAATAAGTCAGATTCAACATACCGGTCAGACGGTCATATTTTGATCTGTATTCTGCTTCTTCTTTCTGACGCTGCTTTTCTAACTGCTGGAAGTACCGTTTCACAACAAAGTCACCCAGTTTTAGCAGCATTGGCATTTCTTCCTGCCAGATTCTTTCTTCCCGGCGGTCAACCAAAACACAATATCCGTCCACTCCTGCATCTTTTATCCGGAAAGAAACCATGGATTTTGCACAGTTTACATTTTCCCCGATAAACTCTTTTTCAGTAAGAACCACATATTCTGTTTCTTCACCCATATAAAGGAGCTTTTCCCAATCCGGTTCTCCGTTTGGGCTTAGCGGATGATGGTAAAACTGGTCTGTATTGTTTTCACCCCAATGGAACATTATTTCGTACTTTCCTCCATTGTGACGGTGCACATATAAAATATCCTGGAAGTGGAAAAATCTTGTAACCACGTCAGACAACAACCGCAATGCGCCGCGGATATCCGTAATATTTTCAAACAGCTCATGGGCGAACAACATAACATCGCCCTCCGTATGAATAATCGCCTCACTGGAATCCCGTTCTGTTTCCGGATTATTCTGCTTTTCTTTATGGATATGCTTTGTCTCCATATAGTCATCATACAATGCAGCAGCACCCTTGGAATTTTGTTTTAAATAACATAATGCCACATCCGCTTTATGCTGCAGTTCTTCCAGCGTCTGGCCGTTGTGTTCGTGTTTTGCAAAACCAAAGGAGACAGAAATTCTTAATTCATCATTGTCACCGGCATGAATTCTGGACACTCTGCGGTTAATACGATTAATACGCGCTAATATATCTTCCGTTTCCAGTTCTTCCAAATATACAATAAATTCATCTCCGCCCACACGACCGATAATGCATTCCGGAAACAATTCCACCAAAGCATTGGCAAAGGTACAAAGAACACCATCTCCGAACAAATGCCCCATGGTATCATTAATAGCTTTGAAATCATCTACATCGGTTAACACTACATATGCGTTTTTTCCTTCGTTCAAAGCAAGTTTCTCTTCTATCAGCTGTTCTGCTGTCTGCTTATTATAAAGTCCAGTTAACTGATCCCGTTCTCTTTGGAATTTTAATTCCTGCTCCTGTTTGACTTTTTCATCAATATTACTGATTTTTCCGATAACATGAGACGGTTTTCCCTGCTTATCCAGCATAGTCTTGGCTTCTACGGAAACCCAGGTATATTTTCCTTCCTCATACTGTTTTCTGACCTCCGCATAAATTTCCGGTTTACCGGAGCGGAAATCTTCACATAATTGTTGTAGTTTCTCTCTGTCATCAACATGGAACAGTTCTCCCATAATGGAACCGTCCAGAATTCGTTTTGTATAATTTTCCTCTACAGGCTTATAGCGAAGAGCATCTATTAATATTTCCTTACGGTTGTAGTAACGCATGCAGTCTTCTTCTATATCATACTCAAATAAAGAATCCGCAGACAAACCTGCTACTACTTCCAGACGCTCATGCTCCTTTTTGGCCTGCTCCTCCGCCCGTTTTTGCTCATCAATATCCAGTAAAACATATTGCATCAAAATCTGTTCATCTGTATGGGATACAATGGAGCTTCTAACTTCAATCCAGTGCTTTTCACCATTTTTCTTACGAATGGCATACTCTCTTCGGAGTCCTCTTCCTGCACGAAGTGCTTCTTCCACAAATTCCTTACCCCAAACCACACTGTCAGAGGCTACATGCCCCATAGCCAGGCGGTTGATTCTCGTCATATATTCCTCCGGTGTTTCACCTAAAATTTGCTCAATACCTTCCGATACATACTCCATTTGCATTTCTTCGTCAGTATATGCCACACGAATAATACATCCCGGGAAATTATTAATCATGGAATCTGCTAACCATTTTATGTTTTCTACCGATTCTCTCTCCATTTTTCCACCTACATTTCTTCGCATTGGACATTTTTATCTGTGTTCCCTGATTTCCGCAATCAGGTTTTCATGGAATTTTCCTTCTCTCAGCATTCGGATTTCCTGTAAATACGGCGGCAGTGTTTTTTGCACCACGTCATCGGATTCCGTGACATACGGGGATTCCAAAATTTTTGGTACCTCCGTAAAATCTTTATGATGGACAATATAGTTCAGAGCTTCAAAGCCGATTTCTCCAAAGCCGATGTTTGCATGCCGGTCCTTTGCTGCTCCCTGCACGTTTTTACTGTCATTGATATGAAATACCGCAATTTGATTTTTGCCCAATACGCGGTCAAATTTATCGATTACTCCGTCAAAATCGTGAATAATATCATATCCGGCATCATGGGTATGGCAAGTATCAAAACATACTCTTAACTTGTTATTGTGAACTACACCGTGATATATTGCAGCCAGTTCTTCAAAAGATTTTCCCAATTCACTTCCCTTACCGGCCATGGTTTCCAGTGCAACGGTAATCGGCATATCCGCTGTCAGAACTTCATTCAATCCTTTTACAATTTGCGCAATTCCGGCCTGTTCTCCCGCACCGACATGGGAGCCCGGATGAAGTACTATGGTTGTTGCCTGCATGGCAACGGAACGTTCAATTTCCTTTGCCAAAAATTCTACCGCCAGGGAAAAGGTTTCCGCCTTTTCCGTATTTCCAAGATTAATAATATATGGGGCGTGAATAATAAACTCCGTTATTCCGTGTTCCCTTGCCAACGCAAGTCCGGCATCAATATTCAATTCAGAGATTTCTTTTCTTCTTGTGTTTTGCGGTGCACCGGTATATACCATAAACGTATTAGCACCATAAGAAAGGGCTTCTTTTACAGAACCCAGAAACATTTCTTTTCCGCTCATCCCTACATGGGAACCCAATTTCAACATAGATTTTCCTCGCAACTTCAAAATTTACTTATCTTCTGCTACTGCTGTTTCCGGTTGCTGTATTTCATATGGCTCCACAATCAGCTTAACACCTTCAACGGCAGTCACCTTAACCAGGGAACCTTTTTCCAACACAACCACATCACTGATAGAACGTGCTGTCCATTCTTTTCCATCGGCAAAGGCAGCACCTGTCTGATTATAATTATCAATGGTTTCGATTACTTTTGCCACTTCACCAATAACACTTTCATAATTCGTTTTTGTTTTCTTATTCAATAAATACTTTTTTACCAATGGTCTTGTTGCCACCAGAAGTACAGCAGAAACTACCAAAAACGCAATTGCCTGCCAAACAACATTTGCTCCCGCCATAGATAAAAGCATTGCTGTTAAAGCACCGCCGGCAAACCAAATAGAAACCAAACCTACGGTCATGCATTCTGCTACCACGAAAATAATTGCTAATATTAACCAAACATACATCATATTTTTTCCTCCTTTAGTTGCAATATATTCTCCTTGAGTTCAAATTAAACTCACCCACTTTTTATTCTACACGATTTGACACAAATTCTCAATAGAAAAATAAAAAAATAGTTCCGTTTTGGAACTATTTTTTTATAGTTTTCGTATTATTAACTAATTTTCTAAAATTTTCTAAACCGTTCATAACGGTGTTTTGCAATTTCCTCTCCGGTCATCCGGTTATACTTTTTAAAGAATGCCGCCATACATACCTGCATTACATTGGAAATATCGTCTGCGGTTTCACTCTCCGCACCGCCAAACTCCGGAAGAATCCGGTCAATCACCTGCAGTTTATAGAGTTCCTGGGCTGTCAGTTTCATAATAGCTGCTGCATCTTCTGCTCTCTGCTCCGTTTTCCACAAAATAGAGGAATATCCTTCCGGAGAAAGAATGGCATACGTAGAATTTTCTAACATCCATACTTCATTACCGGCCGCTGTAGCAAGTGCACCGCCACTGCCGCCTTCTCCAATCAGGATGCAAAGCACCGGCACCTTTAATCCGGCCATTTCCATTATACTTCTTGCAATGGCTTCTCCCTGGCCTCGTTCTTCTGCATCAATACCGCAGAATGCTCCGGATGTATTAATAAAAGTTACCACCGGGCGGCCAAATTTTTCTGCCTGCTTCATCAAGCGTATCGCTTTGCGGTAACCGTCCGGCATCGGCATACCGAAATTTCTCTTCATACGATCCTGTAAATCAGAACCTCTAAGATCTGCCAAAACCGTAACCGGCATACCGGAAAAGGTGGCCAAACCACCAATTAAAGCCCCGTCATCCCTAAAACACCGGTCTCCATGAAGCTCATAAAAACAATCAAATACCCGGTCAATATAGTCCATAGCAGATGCACGGAACGCATTACGGCACATCTTTACCTTTTCCCAGGCAGAAATGGTTTCCTCATATACATTCGGAAGCTGTGGTAATGATTTAATTTTAAATCCTTTTGCCAGCGTGCGCTCTGTTTTATGGGCTCTTAATAAGAACGCCAAATTTTCTCTCGCATACGGACGTTCTAAAATACCGTCAATCATACCATGCTCCAGCAAAAATTCCGATGTTTGGAATCCTGCAGGAAGCTTCTGTCCGATGGTCTGCTCAATAACTCTCGGACCGGCAAAACCGACTCTTGCTCCCGGTTCTGCTAAAATAATATCGCCCAGCATAGCAAAGCTGGCAGTAACCCCGCCCATAGTCGGGTCTGTTAATACGGAACAATAAAACAGTCCCGCATCGGAATGCAGTTTTACTGCTGCCGCAGTTTTTTCCATCTGCATCAGGGAAATAATCGCCTCCTGCATTCTGGCTCCGCCGGAACAGCAGTATAAAATTACAGGAAGACGTTCTTCGATTGCACGTTCAAAAGCAGCGGTGATACGCTCACCCATTTCATGCCCCATGCTTCCGATCATAAAATTGGGATCACAAACACCAATTACGGTTTCTTCTCCCATAATTTTTGCTTTACCAATGGTTACCGCTTCGGAAGCACCGCTTTTTTTCCTTGCAGCCTCCAGTTTTTCTTCATATCCTTCAATTTTCAAAGGATTTTCATCCTTTGGCTTTTTAAACCACGGTTCAAAGGTTCCTTCATCCACTAACATTGTGATACGGGCCTTTGCACTGACCGTCATATACTTTCCGCAATCCGGACAAATATAATAATTTTCTAAAGATGTGGAACCGTCGTAGGTTTTCTTACAAGCATTACAGGTTCCGTGCATTCTTACTGCTCTGGTTGTGTAGTCCTTTGTTACAGGCTTTTTACTGAATAATGCCATACAATTCTCCTTATATCCCGCAGGCAGAGGCCTTAGCTTCCACCCACATGAGGAGCAGTGTATTTATATTTTAACCTCCGGCATGAGTTCAGTGCTCATCACAGAAAGAACCTTATCCAGTACTGCCAGTTCTTCCTCGGAAAAACGTTCCCTCATACGTTCAGTTACCTGACGTACATACACTGCATTCATGTTATAATAGTCATAATATTTGTCTGTTACTTCCAGATGATATTCCCGCTTGTCATCCTCGGACTGCACCTTCCGGACATAACCTTTTTTAATCAGGGAATTCACCTTATATGCCGCATTCGGCGACGAAATCTGAATAAAGGAAGCGAACTCACCAATGGTCGGATTTCCCATGGCATGAATAATTTCTATGCAGTAGGTTTCCACTGTAGTCAGGGACGTTTCCCTCTGCTGGATTTTCTCAAATAAGGATTTGTAAAAATGTAATTTGAATTTTGTATACACTTGGATAAAAGCTTCCTCTATCATAATATTTCCACCTTTTCTAATTGAACTTGATACTTCTATGTTACAACTAGTTTTACTGAATTGCAAAGGTTAATTCTGCGGTTACCGCAATTTTGCCATCCACGGTGGCGCATGCCTTACCGATTCCTACCGGTCCTCTTCTGGAAATGATTTCGCAGCTTAGCTCCAAAACATCTCCCGGTACTACCTGTTTGCGGAATCTGGCATTCTTAATTCCGCCAAAAAATGCAATTTTTCCTTTGTTTTCTTCTTCGCAAAGAATCGCACATGCACCTGTCTGGGCCAAAGCCTCGATAATCAGCACTCCCGGCATCACATGCATCTGCGGAAAATGTCCCATAAACTGCATTTCATTGGCAGACACGCACTTAATTCCCTTTGCGGATTTACCCGGCTCCATCTCCACAATTTTGTCTACCAGTAAAAACGGATACCGGTGTGGCAGAATTTGCTGAATTTCATTGGAATTTAACTGCATTCCGGTTTCCTCCTTACTTATACTTTTTCATCAAAATCGTTGCATTATGTCCGCCAAATCCCAGGGAATTGGACATTGCATATTCAATTTCCACATTTCTTCCGATATTTGGTACAATATCCAAATCGCATTCTTCATCCGGCACCCGGTAGTTAATGGTAGCCGGTGCAAAGTTATTATGTACCGCCAATGCTGTCACTAACGCTTCTACAGCACCACTGGCACCAAGCAAATGACCGGTCATAGATTTTGTAGAGCTCATCATCAAATTCTTTGCGTGCTCACCGAAAGCAAGTTTCACTGCTCTTGTTTCTCCCTTATCGTTTAACGGTGTGGACGTTCCGTGAGCGTTGATATACTGAATCTGCTCCGGAGATACTCCGCCATCTTTCATAGCCAGCTGCATACACTTTGCCGCGCCACTGCCATCTTCCAGCGGAGCAGTAATATGATGGGCATCACAGTTCGTACCGTAACCCACAATCTCTGCATAAATTTTAGCTCCTCGTGCAATCGCATGTTCTAATTCTTCCAGGATAAGAACGGCTGCACCTTCGCCCATGGCAAAACCGCTGCGCTCCTTATCAAACGGAATGGAAGCCCGCATTGGGTCTTCTGCTCTGGACAAGGCATTTAAAGAAGTAAACGCACCAACCCCCAGCTCCGTAATACTTGCTTCTGCACCGCCGCAAAGCATAACTTCTGCGTATCCGTCACGGATGTGGCGGAAACCGTCCCCCACTGCGTTCGTTCCGCTGGCACAGGCTGTTACCACATTGCTGCACATACCCCTGAGACCATGCTCAATCGCAATACGTCCTGCTGCCATATTGCCGATACAGGACGGAATAAAATATGGGGAAACCCTGTCAAATCCTTTTTCTCTTCCGGTATCCTGGCCATCCGCAATGGTCTGCATGCCGCCAATACCGCTGGAAATAATGGCTCCGCAACGGTCAGAATCTGCCTCGAAAGAAATCGCTGCGTCCTGTACCGCTTCCTTTGCGGCAATCAGGGCAAATGCCGTAAATTTATCCATTTTACGAAGCTCTTTTTTATCGATAAACTCTTCCAAATTCAGATTTTTTACTTCACCCGCGACCTTTACCTTGCGGTCGGTGGTATCAAAATGTGTAATCGGTGCGATACCGCACTTACCTGCCTTTACATTTTCCCAGGTTTCCGACACGGTATTTCCGATTGGTGTTACTGCACCAAGCCCTGTAATTACTACTCGTCTCATATACCCATTCCTCCGTCTACACTAATGACCTGACCGGTAATATAGGCAGCCTTATCAGATGCCAAAAATGCTACCATGTCTGCAATTTCTTCCGGTGCTCCGGCTCTTCCTGCGGGAATTCCCGCCATCATCGCTTCTTTTGCTTTTTCCGGAATCACAGCAGTCATGTCTGTTTCAATCATCCCCGGTGCAACTGCATTCACCGTAATATTGCGGGATGCCAGCTCTTTAGCTGCCGATTTTGTCATTCCAATGACTCCTGCTTTGCTGGCTGCATAGTTTACCTGACCCACGTTACCGTGAAGTCCGACCACACTGCTTAAATTGATAATTCTTCCGTATCTTTGCTTGATCATCAGCTTGGAGGCCAGTTGCATGCAGAGGAAGGATCCCTTTAAGTTCGTGTCGATTACCTCTGTAAAGTCTGTCTCACTCATACCAATCATCAGCTTATCCCTTGTGATACCCGCATTATTTACTAAAATGTCAAGTCTGCCAAAATGGTCTTTTACACAGTCCATCATTGCCTTACATTCTTCTGCATTTGCCACATCTGCTTTAAACACCAGCGTGTTCACACCATATGCCGCGCAGAGGTCTTCCGTCTGCTTTGCAGCCTCCGCATTTCCTGCATAGTTAATTGCCACATCTGCACCAGCCTTTGCCAGAGCCACGGCAATTGCTCTGCCGATTCCGCGGCTTGCACCGGTAACAAGAGCACATTTATTTGATAAATCCATGTTATTCTCCTTTTAATGCAGCGAGTGTTGCCGCAAGACTTTCCATATCTTCCACAACGTAGGATGTCATCTCCGGTGCTGTTCTTTTAACAAAACCGCTGAGCACCTTGCCCGGTCCGATTTCCACAACTGTGTCTACTCCCTTGGCTGCAAGCAATTTAATGGTATCTTCCATGTAAATGCTGCTTTGTACCTGCTGTACCAACAGTTCTTCGATCGTTTTATCTTCCGGAAGTTCCGCTGCCACCGTATTAAAGATAACCGGTATCTGCATTTTACCAAAAGAAATTTCCTCAAATCTCTGTTTTAAAGCATCACCTGCCGGCTGCATAAACTTTGTATGGAACGGTCCGCTCACTTTTAACGGCATACAGCGCTTTGCTCCTGCTTCCTTTGCCAGGACTTCCGCTGCTGCCACTGCTTCTTCTTCGCCACAGATTACATATTGACCGGTACAGTTAAAATTTGACACGGTAACATAGTGTCCGGTTGCTTCACAGGCATTGTTGCAGATTTCCTGTAATGCAGCACTTTCCATTCCCATTACCGCACTCATTTTGCATGTAATGCCGCGTGCTGCATCTTCCATCGCCTTGCCACGGAATGCCACCAGTTCCACCAACGTTTTTGCGCCAAATACCCCCGCCGCATGGAGGGCGCTGTATTCACCAAGACTTAGTCCTGCCACATACTCCGGCATAAAGCCTTCTTTCTTTAAAATTGCCGTAACACCTGCTGCAAAAGCTGCCATACAAGGCTGGGTATAACGGGTTTGTGACAACTGCTCTTCCGGTCCTTGAAACATTAACTCTTTTAAATCAAAATCCAGATTCACTGCATCCAGAATTTCCGCAAACTCGGAACGGTTTTCGTAAAAATCCTTTCCCATGCCCGCCTTCTGGCTGCCTTGACCTGCATATAAAAATGCTAATTTCATGTTATTCTCCTGTTCTCCCATATCGGATTATGATTTAAAATTCACCATCCAACTTAAGATAAGTTTTCTTTGCACCGTCAAACATATCCTCAAAAATTTCTGACAGGCTGCGGATTTCCTTTACCTGCCCTGCCACCTGACCGGCCATTAGGGAACCGTTTTTTGTGTCTCCGTCAAATACCGCTCTGCGCAGAGAACCTAAGGTAAAGTTTTCCAGTTCCATTTTGTCAGCGCCCTCTTTTTCACGCTTTACGTATTCTCTTGCCATCTGATTCTTTAAAATTCGGACCGGTGTACCACCGATGCGGCCGGTAACAACCGTATCATTATCCTTTGCCTTAAGCACAGCCTCTTTGTAATTGTCATGAATCGGACACTCCTTGCTTGCAAGAAGGCAGGTACCTATCTGTACACCGCTGGCACCAAGAGCAAACGCGGCCAATACTTGTCTGCCGTCTGCAATGCCACCGGCTGCAATAACCGGAATATTCAAGGCATCCACCATCTGCGGAATCATTGCCATGGTTGTCATTTCACCCACATGGCCGCCGCTTTCGGTACCTTCTGCAATAATGTAGTCTGCGCCGGCTGCTTCTAATCGTTTTGCAATCAATGTACTGGTCATCACCGGCATAACCAGGCTTCCGTTTTCTTTCCATGCTGCCATGAATGGTGCCGGATTACCTGCTCCGGTAGTAATAACCGCAATCTTCTCCTTTGCAAGTAAGTCTGCAATCTGCTCTGCCTGCGGATTCATCAGCATTAAATTTACGCCAAACGGTTTATCCGTCAGCTTTTTACAGATGGCAATCTGTTCTTCCACCTGCTCTACTGTCCAGCCACCTGCACCAATCAGTCCCAAAGCACCTGCGTTGGAAACCGCTGCCGCAAATTCACCGGTAGCAATGTTTGCCATACCGCCCTGAATTAACGGATAGCGGATTCCCAGCTTTTTGTCTATTCTCATGTAATCCTCCTTGTTTCACGGAGTGAAATGCCCGCCCGCTTACGCGGGCAGAGGATTTTTCTCCTTATTCCCATTAAAACTCCAATAACATACTGCCCCAGGTAAAACCTGCACCAAAGCCTACGATGACAATCTTTTTCCCCGGTACCAGCAATCCCTGTTCGTCCATTTCTGCCAAGCCGAGAGGAATGCTTGCTGCCGAAGTGTTTCCGTATTTCTGTATGATTTTAAAAAACTTTTCCTCAGGCGCTTTAAACTGCTTGCGTACATAATCAATGATACGTTCATTTGCCTGATGACAAAGCACATAATCGATATCTTCCATGGTAAGGTTTGCCTGTTCCAACACCATTTTAGCGGCCTTCGTCATATACTGGATTGCAAAACGGAATACCGTTTGCCCGTCCATGTAAATATACGGATGACCGGTAAGGTGTCCGTGACATCCAAGAGCCGCCCGGTTTCCTTCCGTTCCCCAGACACCGTAAAACTTCTTCTCCGGATTTCTCTTGATAATTGCAGCTCCTGCACCGTCTCCGAACAACACACAGGTGCTTCGGTCTGTCATATCCGCTCTTGTGGACAACTGCTCACTGCCGATGACCAGTGCATATGGTCTCTTCTCATCCTGAAGCAATGAACCTGCCACCCGGAGAGCATAAATAAAGCCGGAGCAGGCTGCATTAATGTCAAAAGCCGGAATGTCACTTGAAAGACCTAACTCTTCCTGCAGGATACAAGCCATGGAAGGCATAATGTAGTCCGGTGTACCGGTGCCTACAATTACCGCGCCAATCTGCTCTTTTTCAATGTTGCCCCTCATTAAAGCTTCTGTTGCTGCACGGAATGCCAGCTCCCAGTTCTGTTCCCCGTCGCAAAAGTATCTTTGCTTAATACCGGTTCTGGTGGAAATCCACTCATCACTGGTATCCACGATTTTACTCATATCATCATTGGTAACCAGCTTGCTCGGAAGCGCCTTTCCGGTTGCTATAATTTGTATTGCGTCCATAACTCTACCTATTTGTTATTCTCAATGTATGTAACGATATCCTGTACTGCCTTAAAGTTAGCCAGCTCTTCGTCCGGAATGCTGATTTCAAATGCTTCTTCCAATGCCATGTTAAGTTCTACCGCGTCTAAGGAATCTGCACCTAAATCTTCTGTTAAGGATGCTTCCAAAGTTACCTTTTCCTCATCACAGCTTAATGTGTTTACGATAATTTCCTTTACCTTTTCGAATGTCATTTTGTTAGTCTCCTTTTCTTTTCACTATAAATTGTTACAATTTTGTTACAACTGTTTCAGATATTTTACTTAAATATTTTTAACTAAAATATCTGAGGTTATAATAGTTCATCTTGTTAACTATGTCAAGCATTTTTTGAAAAAAATATATCTTTTTCATAGAATATCTGATAAACTATGTAGTGGACAGTAATGTTAACAACATACAAGATATATGATATCCGTACATAATAATGCATAACATGAAGGATTCTTTAAAGAAACGAGGAGACAGTCAGACATGGACACAAAAACACTGCAGGATTTAAAATCCTTACTTACTGATACCCTCTCCGACATCACCATCAGCAATCCGGAGAAAACCGAAAACTTAACCAAAATCAAAATCCGCCAAATGGAGCTGAAAGGCAAGGTACAATATCAAATTGAAGAATTCACCAAAACCCAGGCCTTTCATAAAAATGTAAGCCTTAAGGAATTGCAGGAGCTCTTTCCTACCTACTTTGAAAACCGCTTCCGCCAGGCGCAGCTGCATTTGCAAGGCGAAGATATACAAATTCTAGTCAGCAAAAAGGGGACGGTTTCCATTCTCCGTAAAAAGGCAAAAGGAGAAGCCCTTCCAAAGCTTCCCCTGACCCATAACCGTACAAAAAATTATATTCTGAATGAAGGAACCGCAGTACCGTTTTTAGTGGAATTGGGCGTAATGACCAAGGACGGTGCCGTTACCAAAGCAAAGTACGATAAATTCCGCCAGATTAACCGCTTCTTAGAATTTGTCCAGGATATTTTACCTGCCCTTCCAATCGACCGCACTATCACCATCCTGGATTTTGGCTGCGGCAAGTCCTATCTCACCTTTGCCATTTATCACTTTTTAAAGGTACTTCACGGCAGAGACGTGCGCATCATCGGTCTGGACTTAAAGAAGGATGTTATCGCAAACTGTAACCGGCTGGCAGAAAAGCTTGGCTATTCCGAGCTTACCTTCCTCCACGGTGACATTGCAGACTACGAGGGAATGAATCAGGTAGATATGGTAGTAACTCTGCATGCCTGCGATACCGCCACCGACTTTGCTCTGGCAAAGGCCATCGGCTGGGATGCCTCCGTAATCTTAAGCGTACCTTGTTGCCAGCACGAATTAAACAAGCAAATTAAATATGAGGAGCTTTCTCCGCTCTTAAAATACGGCCTTATTAAGGAACGTACCGCTGCCCTGTTTACGGATGCCATTCGTGGCAACCTCTTGGAAGCGGCGGGCTACCAGACCCAGATTTTAGAGTTTATCGACATGGAACATACCCCGAAGAATATTCTCCTTCGAGCAGTAAGAAAGCAGAAACTGAGTGAAGAAAAGTTGCAAAAGAATTTGGAGGAAATAGAACCGACATTAGCGCTGCTACATGCAGAGCCAACATTGTATAAATTATTAAAGAAATAATTATAAAACTCAAGGGAGCGCGTTTCCAACCGTAAGTTGGAACTGCGCTCCTTTTTTCAAACTGATACGTTATTGTATTTTTCATCCTTTCCACGTAAACTATAGGTGTAGCTACAAAAAGTGCAACTATATCAACCGTTTCTATACATTATGAAAGGAACATAACTATGAATTCAATAAAACTTCACGAACAAATCCCATTTTTAAGAAAGCAGAAAGGCCTTACCCAGGAGCAACTGGCAAATGCCCTTGGCGTCACTAACCAGTCCGTCTCCAAATGGGAATCCGGACAATGCTGTCCGGACATCCAGCTTCTCCCTGCAATCGCAGAACTTTTTGAGGTTTCTGTGGACGAGCTTCTTGGCTACAGCTCTGCCAAGGGTTTAGGCGACATCTGCTTAAATATAAAAGACTATTTTTCAGCACTTCCTGAGAAAGAATCCTTTGAAAATGCCTATCGCCTTGCTGCCCTTCTGCACGAAATTGCCGTTACCGATGGCTACAAAAAATTCATCCCATGGCAGCAAAAGGACTATTCCACCGACAGTATTTCCTCCTGGGGACTTTCCGTCTGCTCTGAACCGGAGGGCAGCACCGGAAGAATGGCCGACAGCGTATTCTTTTCCCTGGGCAAAGCCTTTCAGACGCCAAACATTTCCCAGTTGTACGAATTATCTATAGCTATGGAGCGTTTTTCTAACCTTAATGTTTTGAAGACCATGTATGCCCTCTATGAGTTAACCATTGGAGATTTTGACCTTTTTGTAACGTTAGAAAACATCGCTTCCAACGCAAATTTACCTATGGAAGATACAAAGCAGTCATTAGAAAAACTGCCGTTAACCGTAAAAGAAGAAAACGGCGAACTTTTATACCGTTTAGAGGGCTCCTTCTGTCATATGCCGGCATTATTAACATTTTTGTTTAAGTTCCGATAATGTGCGGAAATAACGATTAATAACACATTCCGAATAAGCAAAAAAGGCGGTCTGAATTACAGACCGCCTCTCATACTTCATATTGCTTTTCCTTTATCTGTACATAAACCCTTCATACCACAATGAGGACACTTCAAGGCATGTTCGTTAAATACATGCACGTTAAAACACATTTGGGTCCAATGAGGCTGAAATTTTTCTCCACAAGCAAAATAATGCTTGCTTCCTTCAACACCAGAAAAGATAGCGCGGACTAAGACAATTACTATTGATAAAATCAAAATGCCGATAACAAAACCACCCATATGTTGTGCACCTCCATTATTTATTGAACTTATTTATTTTCATAGTAGCATACTTACTTATTTTTGTCATGTAGTTATTACAAGCATATATCTACTTTTTTTAATTCAGTTAAAAAATTTACTACCTATTCTCTAAATCAAAATCCGACTCTTTACATCCTTTTGCTAAATAAGTATAACCAGAATACTTCTTTTGATTATACTCCTTTTTGAAAATTGCCAAAACCCGATTCGTTGGGTGCATAAGTTTTCTAACATCCTCCCTATATAAAGTGACCGGATAATCTGCTCCGATACCATTTTTAAATCCAAGGCTTAATACTACTTTTGTATTACCAACAAAGTAATCTGCTTTAAGACAAATTCCACTATTAATGAATTCTCCTATCATACAACTAATATATAGCAACTCTGAAAATTCAAATCACGGAATCCAACTTCAACATATTTCACCACATTTTTTCTTGATAAAATATAATAAAATGTTTTCCCCGTAACTTTTCTTCATAGTTTTTTGCTGCTTCCAAAATAATTTTTAATGCTTCTTCCTTTTTGTATTTTGCCAATTCTTCTCCTTCCTACAGAAAAAGGTTGCCCTTTCGGACAACCTTACTTTCTACTATTTGCTGATTTTTCTGTTGTCTGCCAACCTGCTGCCCTATGAAATGCAGCTGAAATGTGGAGTTTTTCTGTTGCTCCCCAACCT
>JAGAQI010000017.1 GCA_017622795.1 Lachnospiraceae bacterium | reverse complement strand
GCCGATAACCTTCGTGCAGAGCGTAAGAAGATTTCCAAGGAAATCGGTGCGTTAATGGGCAAGGGCTTAAAGGAAGAAGCAGAAGCTGCAAAGCAGAAGGTAAATGACTTTGCAACACGTCTGGAAGAGTTAGAAGCAAAAGAAGCAGAGCTTTCCGAAAAGGTAAAGAAGATTATGATGGTAATTCCAAACATCATCGATCCTAGCGTACCTATCGGTAAGGATGACAGCGAAAACGTAGAAGTTCAGAAGTACGGTGAGCCTGTGGTTCCTGACTTTGAAATTCCATACCATACAGAAATTATGGAAAAGTTCAACGGTATCGACCTTGACAGTGCAAGAAAGGTAGCCGGCAACGGTTTCTATTACCTGATGGGTGATATCGCAAGACTTCATTCCGCAGTAATTTCCTACGCAAGAGATTTCATGATTAACCGTGGTTTCACCTACTGTATTCCGCCGTTCATGATCCGTAGCGAAGTTGTTACCGGTGTTATGAGTTTTGCAGAAATGGAAGCTATGATGTACAAGATTGAGGGTGAAGATTTATTCTTAATCGGTACCAGTGAGCACTCCATGATCGGTAAGTTCATTGATACTATCCTTCCGGAGGAACAGCTTCCGCAGACTCTTACCAGCTACTCCCCATGCTTCCGTAAGGAAAAGGGTGCCCATGGTATTGAAGAACGTGGTGTATACCGTATCCACCAGTTTGAAAAGCAGGAAATGATTGTTGTATGTAAGCCGGAAGAAAGTCCAATGTGGTTTGATAAGTTATGGCAGAATACTGTAGATTTATTCCGTTCCTTAGACATTCCGGTACGTACCTTAGAGTGCTGTTCCGGTGACTTAGCAGACCTTAAGGTGAAGTCCATCGACGTTGAGGCATGGTCCCCAAGACAGCAGAAGTACTTTGAAGTAGGCAGCTGTTCTAACCTTGGCGATGCTCAGGCAAGACGTTTAAAAATCCGTGTAAACGGCGAAAACGGCAAGTACTTTGCACATACTTTAAACAATACTGTAGTTGCACCTCCGAGAATGCTCATTGCTTTCTTAGAGAACAACTTAAACGCAGACGGCAGCGTAAATATTCCGGTTGCTTTACAGCCATACATGGGTGGCATGACAAAGATTGAAGTGAAGTAAAACAGGTATAGGACCGCAGTCCTTAAGTTTTGCTTGCAAAATGTCGAAATATAGGGTAGAATAAGATTGTAAAGTTGTCTTATTCTACCCTTTATTTGTTACAAGGATGTAGAATACATAAATATGAGAGGAAAGGAGTCTTCTTATGAGTAATTCTATCGACACAAGTTATTTAAATAAGTATAATACAACAGACTACACCAGCCTGTTTAATTCCCTGCCAAGAACAAATGAGTCTTCCGGCGGTGGTTTAACCAATTTGGCAACGGAGTATAATTCCATCCGCAGCGGTTCCTATGGCAAGTTGCTCAGCGCTTATTATAAAAAGATGAATGGCGGTGACAGTGCTACCGAAGCAATGCAGAAGGAAACTGCAAACCGTCAGTTGGCAGGCAGTAATGCCAGTTCTTTAAAGAGTGCGGCAAAGAACTTATCCAAAGTGGACTTTTCCGATACTTCCGATGCAGGCAAAGAAAAGAGCTTAAAGGCTGTAAAAGATTTTATCTCTGCCTATAATTCCGTAATCGATACGGTTGACGATGTAAATAATAAGGGCATGTTACGGAACGCGGTTTGGATGACCAATATCACCAGCAAGAGCGCAGGTTTGTTAAATGAGCTGGGCATCAGTATCGGTGAGAATAATCAGCTTTCTTTGGACGAAACTAAGTGGAAGGATGCAAACGCATCTACGAAAACAGCATTATTTAACGGAAGACAAAGTTTTGCAGAAAAAATGGTATACAAGGCAAGCCAGTTAACCAATCATTCTGCAGAAAAGGCTTCCTATACTGCCTCTGCATACAAAGACAATGGTGATTACACTAAGGTAAATGCACAGTCTATGTATGAGGATTTATTCTAAATGTTACATAAAAATTGGTGATAGCGCCGGAGCGTAAGCTCCGGCGTTACTGTTTCAGACAATAATTTTAAAATTTTGAAAAAAGTTGTTGACAGAATTGAAATCATAGTGTATTATATCACTTGTGTTCAACAGAACAGCGTATGCGCGAGTGGCTCAGTTGGTGGAGCGCGACCTTGCCAAGGTCGAGGCCGCGGGTTCGAGTCCCGTCTCGCGCTCTGAAAAAAGAAGTTCATCCAAAAGGATGGACTTCTTTTTTTTGACCCCGAAGGGGTCAGAACCCATGAGTGAAACCCGCATGGGTTCTGAATCGTCTACGTTCCACTTCGGTCGGTGCTGGGCAAACGTCCCCCGGACGTTTAGCACCCCCCGGACCTCGTGCGCCCCGTTTCGCGCTGTTCTGAGACGGATGCAGATAAAGTCGCCCGGCAATCTTGCATGCTTGAAAAGTTTCCATAAATACGTTATAATATATTAGTTAATACGAATGCGAAAAGGAAGGTAGAAAAAATGCAGGACGCAAGAGAAAATAAGGTAATTTTGTGGCTGAAGTCAGAGAACTTTGCAAGGATATGTATTTTTGCGTTGCTGGGTATCATGACCTTTCTTATTATGATGTACAGCAAACAGAGTCCGTGGAGAAAAGCAGAGTCCTGGACGGATTCCAGTGTGTTTAAATATGTGGCGCTGGAAATGAGCAGAGGAGGAATTCCTTACGTGGATACCTTTGATCATAAAGGTCCGTTGTTATATATTATCAATCTGGTGGGACAGATGTTTGGTTATATGCGCGGAATCTGGCTGGTGGAGTTTGCTTTTATGTTTGGAACTTTGGCAGCTATGTATAAAACTGCACGCCTGTTTTGCGGAAGAACCGGTGCCTGGGTTACGGCACTTATCAGCAGTAAATGGATTTTTGATTACTTTCAGTACGGAAATTTTACGGAAGAGTATGCGATGCTTCCAATTTGTGTAGCTACCTACATTTTCCTGGATTATATGCTAAATAATAAGGTGAATAAGCTTCGTTTGATGATTTGCGGCTTTTGTTTTGCGGCAGTGTTCCTGCTGCGGGCCAACATGATTGCGGTATGGATGGTATATTGTGTGGCAATTTTTGTAAAGTGCCTTGTAGAAAAAGCATGGAAAATGCTTGGGAAGTTTGTAATTTATTTTCTGATCGGTATGAGTATCTTAATGATACCAATAGCTTTGTGGCTGGGGCTGAATGGTGCCTTTGATGATTTTATACAGAGCTATTTTGTATTTAATCTGACCTACTCCACGGAAGCAGGAGGCCGTGCGCTTGCTTCTGCTAAATGGAAAGCATTTGTACATTTCTTCAATCAGGAGATTGTTTTGTATGCAGTAGTGGTATTGCTGTATTTGTGGGTAAAAGGCAAAAACCGCCTGGCGGATGGCTGCTATATCGCGTATGTGTTTTTGATGTTTATCCTGCTTTGTATGTCCGGTATGCAGTACGGTCATTACGGTCTTACCATTGTTCCGGCGCTGGTATACCCTGTGGCAAGATTTATCGGTATGGTGGAGGAACAGTATAAAAAGAATGCCAATCCGCTGGTTTTGGCTGCAGTTATGTATATCCTTGTTTCGTTGGTACTTCCTACCTGGGTGGATGCCTGCAATAATGCGGTTCAGGTATATGAAAATCAGGAAAACAGCAATTATACCAAGGCAGTTCGCAACGCGGCAAAGATTATCAAGGAATATACTACGGAAGAGGAAACCATTTCCGTATATGGCAACTGGGACATTGTTTACTTAATCAGTGAACGGTTATCGGCTTCCAAATATTCTTACCAATTCCCAATCGGAACCATTGATTCCGCTATTATGGAGGAATACTTTGAGAATATTACCGAAGAACAGCCAAAGGTTATTGTTATTCAGGAAAACCGGATGGACGACAAAATGAGAAGCTTTTTGGATACCTATCACTATACACTTACCTATAACGAAAAGGCAGATAACAGCGGTAGTCAGGTGTACGTTAAATAAATGAAGGAGCAATACATGCGAAAAAAACTGGTAATTATACTTTTAGTAAGCGTTTTGCTTGGTCTGGGCTTCCTGACCGGAACTTCCTACTTGGCAAATGCAGATACAACAGAGTCCTATCAGGATGAAATTGATGCTGCTAAAGCGAAAAAGGAACAAATGGAGAAAGACAGGGCAGAGTTAGAAAAGAAAGTAGAAGAATTAAAGCAACAGAAAGATGACATGAATGCGTACATTGAAAACATGGACAAGCAGTATATGGAGTTAATGTACAGTATTGATGAACTGGATGCAGAAATCGCAACACAGGAAGAAATTCTTGAGGAAACACAGATAATGCTTGCCCAGGTGAAGGCCCAGGAAGAAGAACAGTATGACACCATGAAAAAGCGTATCAAGTATCTCTATGAAAACGGGGAAACCAGCTTTTTGGATGTTTTATTCGGGCAGGGTTCATTAACGGACATGTTAAACGAAATGGAATACCGTGCGGCAATCACAGAATATGATAATGGGTTGTTAGAACGCTATAATGCCACTAAGCTGCAGGTTCAAAATACCGAAGCGCTTCTGATTGCAAGATTAGAGGAATTAAATGCGTTAAAAGAAACCAGGGAATTCGAACTGGCCCAGCTGGAAGAGGTAATTCAGGCAAAGGCTGCAGAACTGGAAGCATTAGCGGAATCCATCGGTGTGGATGAAGAAATGCTGTTTACCTATTGGGATGAAATTATTACCATGGGTGCGGATATTGAAGAACTGGAGCGCTTAGAGGCAGAGCGAATTGCGGAAGAGGAACGTAAACGAAAGGAAGAAGAAGAACGTCTTCGCCGTTTGGAGGAAGAACGAAAGCGGAAAGAGGAAGAAGAGCGTAAACGCCGGGAAGAGGAACTTCGTAAAATAGCAGAGGAAGAAGCACGTAAAAAGCGGGAAGAAGAGCTTCGCAGGCAGGCTACGGATGCGTTGAAATATAATCAGGATATCGGTAATATGTTATGGCCGGTACCGAATTCCGGAAGAATCACCTCTGATTATGGCTACAGAAGTGCTCCTGTAAAAGGTGCATCCACTTTCCATCAGGGTATTGATATCGGTGTCGGTAATCTGGCAAGAGCAGACCGGGGAGTAGTAGCGGCGCTCGCCGGTGTGGTAATTGAAACCGGTTATTCGAAATCCGGCGGAAATTACATCTACATTGACCATGGTAACGGTGTTGTAACCCGATATTTACACGCTTACAAAGTTTATGTAAAAGAAGGTCAGTATGTGGAACGCGGGGAAGAAATCATGGAAGC
Organism: Lachnospiraceae bacterium; assembly: GCA_017622795.1. GTDB lineage: Bacteria > Bacillota > Clostridia > Lachnospirales > Lachnospiraceae > SIG299. The sequence continues at coordinate 4,958 of JAGAQI010000017.1, read as the reverse complement.
AGGAACTACCGGTTATTCTTCCGGACCGCATTTACACTTTGGTTTATGGGTAAACGGAGTTTCCGTAGATCCGCTATTGTATATTGATTATTCCGACTGGGAATAAAGAAAAAGGGAGCTGTTTATCGGCTCCCTTTCATAAATTTTTAATTTTTTTAATCATTCTTTCATTGAATTATGGAAAAAAACAGTATATGATTAGCAGTAAATAATCAGGCTTTTGATATGTGGAGGAATAATTGATATGAGATTCAGAGAAAGATTACAACGCTTTATGTACGGCAGATACGGAATGGACGGACTGGGGCAGTTTTTAATGTGGACGGCAGTAGTGTGTCTGCTTCTTTCCTGGTTTGTAGCAGGAAGTGTTCTTAATACCATTGCGTTGCTGTTGCTGGTGTGGGGATATTTTCGTATGTTTTCCAAAAATGTGCAGAAGCGGTATCAGGAAAATTGCACTTATTACCGGTATGTGAATAAAGTGAAAGATTTTTTCAAAAAGCAGAAGTCATACATTCAGCAGAGCAAAACACATCACATATATAAATGCCCGCAGTGTAAGCAGAAAATCAGAATACCGAAAGGTAAAGGAAAGGTTGCCATCCGCTGTCAGCGTTGCGGTACAGAGTTCATAAAAAACAGCAGATAAGGTTGAGGAAGAATGTTTGGATATGTAATTGTCAATAAAGATGAGTTGAAAATTAAAGAGTGGAATTATTATCATGCCTGTTATTGCGGTTTGTGTCATGCCCTGAAAGAGGTGGCAGGCACAAAAGCCCGAATGACAGTGTCTTACGATATGACCTTTTTGGCAATGCTTTTGGATGATTTGTATGACTGCAAAAAGGAAGAAGGAGCATGCCGTTGTGTGGTGCATCCTGCGAAACCTCAGGCGTATGTAAAAAGTGATGCCTTTTTGTATGCCGCAAAGATGAATTTACTTCTTTGTTATGATAATCTGTTAGATGACTGGAAGGATGACCGCAATATGGCAGCTGCAATGGCAGCCGGGGTGCTTAAAAGCGTCAGAATGCGTATTGCACAGGAATATCCGAGACAGGCTAAGGCGGTGGAAGATTATATAGAAAAACTGCATGCCTGCGAGGAAAAAAGAGAAACAAATCTGGATGTAGCAGCCGGTCTGACCGGTGAAATGCTGGCAGAATTATTTTGCTGGAAGGAAGATGAGTGGCAAAAGGATTTACATGGACTTGGCTTTTATCTTGGTAAATTCATTTATCTGATGGATGCTTATGAGGATTTGGAGAAAGATAACAAGAAGGGCAATTATAATCCGTTTTTGCTGAGCAAAGGCTTGGTTAAAAATGAAGAACTGGCAGAACGGAGTTTGAATATGATGGCGGCCGGGGCAGCAGAGTGTTTTGAACGGCTTCCGTTGGTAGAAAATCTTGAAATTTTAAGAAATATCCTGTATGCTGGTATTTGGGGTAAGTTTGAGAAAATCAAAGCAAAGAGAGAAAAGGAAGAAAAGGAATGAGAAATCCGTATCAGGTATTGGGTGTATCTGAAACAGCCAGTATGGATGAAGTGAAAAAAGCATATCGTAAGCTGAGCCGGATTTATCATCCGGATGCCAATGTTAATAATCCGAACAAAGATCAGGCAGAGGCAAAATTTAAGGAAATCCAGGCTGCGTATCAGCAAATTGTGGATGAAAAGGAGCATGGCGGTAGCAGAAGTTCGTATGGCAATTACGGACAAAGCGGCAGCTATGGTCAGGGAACTTATCAACAAACCGGCCAGGGTGATTTTGAAGATTTCTTTGGCGGATTTGGCTTTGGAGGATATGGCGGTCAGCAGTATCGGCAGGAAAGTACGGAGTCTACCTTAATGCAGGCAGCTGGTAATTATCTGCGTAACGGTTATTACAGGGAAGCGTTAAATGTGCTTGGTAATGTACCGACAGCAGAACGTAATGCCAAGTGGTATTATTATAGCGCACAGGCTAATGCAGGTACAGGAAACAATATTACAGCACAGGAACACGCGCAGATGGCTGTTCAGTTAGAGCCAAATAACTATGTGTATCAGGAATTGCTGCGCCGTTTGCAGGCGGGTGAAACCTGGTATACACAACAGGGAAGTACCTATGGAAGGTCTATGGGCGGCATGAGCAGTTTCTGCTGTGAATGCTTGATGTTTAATTTATTTTGTAATTGTTGTTGCTAAAAGAATAGAAAGAACAAGACCGCAGAAATTTTTCTGCGGTCTTGTCGTTTTTAGGATGTAACGAGAATTTTTATGGGCAAAAAGCCGGATGGCTTTTAAAATCGCTTTCTTAATTCATAAAGAGTATGATGTGTACTGCGCTTTCTGCTACGGATGCGATAAATACGGAACCATACCCGGATGCGGTTCATTCTTGGTACGATATACCAAAGCAGGGCGAAAAACGCAATGAACAGTGCAATTACACAAATGGTGATACGGTTAGGTTCTTTAATTAAATCAATCAGATTAAAACCATGTTGCATGGTAACAACGGAAGGCATATTGCTTACTGCGGCAGGGACTTCCTTGTTTGTAAGAAGAGCTTCCTGCAGGGTGAATGGGGTTCCGGTTGTTGTTAACACGACCTGCTGATAGTCGGAAAGCAGGGCGCCGGAAGCATCCTTCGGGTAGATATTCATGATACCGATGGAACGGTAGGAAATATAGTGGAACAAGGCAAAAATATCTTCTGTACTGATAACGTGATACAACTGCCCGGTAACTATTTCTTCTCCGGAACCGGTAGTAAGAGCAGTAACGCGGTTGAACGGTAAGCGGTTTTTATGATAGGTAAAGTTTAGACCGTCTAAGTGTAAATTGTTTTCTTTAGAAACGGTAGTGATGGCACCTTCTGCTAAATAAGAGAGCTCTTTGCCGGTAAGGTAAAAACTGTATAAGGTTTCCTTGTCGGAACCGGCAAGGGAACTCAGGGTATCCTCTTCTGAAAGAAAAACAGCCACAACATCAACGAATGGCATATTCTGTGTTTTTGTAGAATTACGGACAGAAGCAGCAAGTTCTGCTACAACGGAAGTCTGCCCGTCTACGAGATTAGTGGTTTCTTTCGTTGGGAGCTTTGCCCAGGCAAGAAGAACGGAACTTAAAAGTAACAGGTAACAAAGTGGCCGGAGTCTTCCGAAATCAAAATCGTTTAATGCTAATAAAAAATGATATAATTTCTTTTTGAATCGTCTTTTTAATCTTTTGTATGTTGTACCGGTGCTCATCGGGTACCTCCTTTGTAAAAATCGATAAATTTGCTGACGGAGTCAGACTGCAGAGTGGTTTTACCGTAAACAAGACCTACGTTACGTTTGTTAAGTTTGACCGGAACCGGTAACTCTATGAGAGAACGGTCATTCAGCTCGTTTTGTACAAATTCTTTGATAACGCAACCGATACCGAGTCCGATTTTAGAAAAATCGATGAGCATGTCCATGGTGTCGAATTCCATAATTTGCCCGGTTTCGATTTGGTTTTTACTAAAATATTCCTCAATAGGAAGCCGGGAAAAATTTTTATCATTTAGCAGCATCAGGGTTCCGTTTTTGAAAAGGGAGAACGGGGAACCGGATGCTTTTTTTTCTGAAGAACGACGGTTCTTTTTGACCGGTGTTTGGTAAGGCGCTGCCTTTTCCTGTTCGCGGAGCTTTAAATTTTTTAAATAAGTTTCGGTAGCAACAAAGATGTCTTCTACCTCGGTTATTTTAAGAAATTCCAGATTATGCAGGCTGGATGGCTCGTTGATGAGGCCTATGTCGATTTTTCCGCTCTCTAAAAACTCCATAATTTCGTTAGTGGAGTGGCACCGGACATTAACCTGAATGTGCGGATATTCTAAAATAAAATTCTGAAGAAGCGGCATAAAAAGATGCTTATAAAGGGTAGTGCTGACACCGATGCGAAGGATTCCTGCGCCGAGATGATGGATTCGGCGGATGTTTTCTTCGCCCTGGCGGAGAAAGTCGAAAGCACTTTTGGTATGGGCATATAAAAGTTTGCCTTCTTCAGTAAGGTGTACACCACGGGAACCACGGATAAACAGTTTGACAGAAAGGTTCTGCTCCAGCTTACTTACCGCGCGGCTGATGGCAGGCTGACTGATATATAGGGATTTTGCCGCTTTTGACAGGTTCCCGGTTTCTGCTACAGCATTGAAAATATGATAGGAAGATAAGGTGGATTCTGTTTCCATAAGCACTCCTTGGTATAACAAAAAGTTATGATACATTTAATTGCTATGCAAATTAATTATAACAGAACAGAGGAGGATTTGCAAGGAATATCTATGAAAAAACATTTATTTTTTCTTGTATTTATGGACAAAATGGTGTACTATAGTACTATCAACCAAAGAATATATATGGGAGGTTACTATCATGGGAAAATTTGTTGTTAAGAAAACCAACACAGGTGTTAAGTTCAATTTAAAGGCTGGTAACGGTCAGGTTATCGCTACTTCCGAAGTTTACACAACTGTAGCTGCCTGCAAGAACGGTATTGCAAGTGTGCAGAAGAACGCTCCTGTAGCTAATGTAGAAGATCAGACAGAAGCTGGTTATGCAGAAGCTAAGAATCCTAAGTTCGAAATTTACAAGGATAAGGCCGGTGAATTCAGATTCCGTTTAAAGGCTACTAACGGTCAGGTTATCGCTGTCAGCGAAGGTTATACTTCCATGGCAAGCTGTGAAAACGGTATTGAGTCCGTTAGAAAGAACGCTGCAGACGCAGAAATCGTTGAAGAAGACTAATTAAGAATTTTTATATGCAGAAAATAAAACCCCATCGGTTTTGCCGATGGGGTATTTGTGTGTGCGCCTAGCGGCGCACGTTTCTAACGGGTGAAAGTCCCTAATCCGCCCTAGTAGTGGGAAGGATACAGCCAAGACCAAGGGTGTTCATCGTGAGGTGAAATCTGAAGGAAGGTGGAGGCAAATCTCTGGTCT
>JAGAQI010000016.1 GCA_017622795.1 Lachnospiraceae bacterium | reverse complement strand
TGCAGTAGGTCTGCTCGTGTTTGCGGAAACATGGAATCTGGTGGAGCAGCCGCTGTTGTATCTGGATGAGGACAAGTGGAGAAATCTTTCGTTATTGTTTAGTGAGGCGGACCGGTATCAGGCAGAGGTAATTTTACCGGCAGCGGTATTATTTATGGTTCCGATGCTTTTGTGGTACCTGTTGTTCAGGGAGGAACTGCAAAAGGGGTTGAAAATGTAAAGGCTTTGGCGAGTGCATTTAATTTGGTTAGAAAAATATTTAATTATATGTTGTTAAGTTTGGAACAAAACAGCAGAAGGATATTGATTTTGATCGTATTTAGCCGGTGTCATTTTGGAGTGAGATAATGGAGAAATAATGAACCAAGACTTTAAATCAGTACAAAGCGGCGGAGACCTTGTTAAGTAACGATACTAAAGCGTAGCAAGCAATTGTATTCCGTGCCGGAAACATAGTTTATACGTTTTCAGATCATGATATTCAATCCGGCAATGTAAAGGAAGAGTTGCAGATGGAGCAAACCTTGCGCAAGAACAACAGCACGGAAATTACGGAGTTGATATGCGTGTGGCAGGGTGTCATGCTGGATATTCCTTCCCGGTTTTTAAGAAATGCATTAATAAAGATGAATCCGAAGAATGATAAGACAAAAGTTTTACTAAGAACCTTTGGTGGTTATATAGTAAAGACGTTAGAGGAAATAGGGTAAAGGAGGAACATCATGCAGGACAACCTCAAGTTTGAAAAAACATATCAGGACGATAATTTAATAGAGTTAAAAATATCTGCTACTTCAGAGTATGCTTCTGCGTACCAGAACTGCTACATACAAAACACAGCGTTGAAGGATATTGCGGAGAGAATTTGTAATTATGTGAATAATTATGAGGAATCTTGCTATCTGGAATTTGGCAAAAAGGAAGGAAATTATACTCCGGCGTTTTCTATGGAACTTCTTCCGGCGGATTCTTTCGGGCATGTTAAAATAGAAGTGGACATAGAAATTGACGATAATGATAGCCGCTCTCATCGGTGTTGTTTTTATGTAAATAGCGAGTTGGGTTTGGTAGAGCAACTGGGAAAAGCTTTAAAAGAGCTGGTCGCAGGTCCGATTGGGGAGAGCGTATCATTGCAGTCGTGGTAAGCGGTTTGGAGAAAAGGAGAAGCGTGTCATGGAAAAGTTAAAGGAGAATGGGTATATTGTTCAAAGAGTATCCGAATCCGGGTACCGCGGTATCGATGGTGACAACTGGTACTTAAATTATTGCAGTGAGGATACATACTTTGCAAACTTTCACACTGCCAACATAGAAAATAGTTTCGTAGAATGCTGCACCGATGTGGAGTATGTGCAACGCTATATGGAAGAATCCAAAAACCTTGGAATTTCTTTTCGGATACTGTTGTGTTCTACAAACCGGCCAGAGCCTGCTTTAGGTGAAACGCGGTTTGAGCATGCAGACAATGTGTTGGGTTTTGACGTGGCTTATTCCGGTGGCAGCTACTATTCCTGCGTGTTGAATGACATTGTGTCAGGACGAATTCCGGAGTTTCAAAATATCCGGTTAAACGGAAATGGATTGTTTTCTTCTTATGAAGAGGCGGAAGCGTTCCTGAAACGGAGGGAAGAGCTGGAGCAAGCCACCACGGAGTATATATTTGAAAAGGGTGATTATGTGATTTACGGGCTTACGGAGGTAGCGGTGTGACGGCAAGAGAACGGTTTTTGGACATTTCATCTTGCATAAAGGGTTTAAAGATTATATAATAATTTTGGGAGAGATGGTACGAGAAAGGAGGTTAATCTGAAGTTCTCGTATTCAAAGGAGGCGGTTAAGCATATTAGTTCGCTTGACAAGCCTACAAAACGAAGGATTAAGGAAGCTATAGAGAAGCTTCCGGCAGGCGATGTTAAAAAACTGAAAGGCTATCAGTATGACTATCGCCTGAGAGTCGGTAATTATCGCATTCTCTTTGAAGCTAAAGGAGGAGAGATAATTATCAAAGATGTTCTGCCACGAGGGCAGGTATACAAAAATTTATAGGAGGGATAGAAACGTGAGCAAGGAAGTATTGAAAAGCTTAATCGATATGATTGATGACAATGATATTGAGACAATTTTTCGTGTGTTAATACGATTCGTCCCTGAAGCGGATGCTTTGCCGGACGAAATCAAAGCAATTGAGGCTGCAAACAGAAGTATTGCAGCAGAGGGAACAATCTCACACGAGGAGATTGACTGGAACTAAAATAACAGAGAAAGGTCTCCTTTTCAGGGAGACTTTTTTCTTTAAATATCGGTAAACATCCCACACTTTTTTGCGTCTTAATTAATAAGAGCAAAAACGGAGGTAGCATTTATGAAACGAATTTTATTAGTGTCGATAAGTATGTTTTTTCTGATGATTCTTTCCGCCTGTAAAGGTGTGGAGTCCTGCCCGGCGGCGGACCCGGTACCCGGGGCAGAAACAGTTTCTTCGGAAGAGACTTCCGATAACATGATTACATCCGACATGTTAAGTCAAACTGTTTACGCTGTCTTGCAGGCAGACTGGGACGAATGGAATGCCAAGGATGACATGCAAAAAGCAATTTCCAGCCGTATGCCGGGGCATATTTACTGGAGCTTTGACACCTGGACAGAGTGCGAGGAATTCCTGGGATTTGAACTTTTTAATCCGTTGGAGGACAGTGAGTTTGATAAGGGTTCCTATGTGGGTATGCCGGAAGGTTTTAATGATGCTTCCCGCTTTTATGTCAGCTTTGGCGGCACAAAGGAAGGAAAAGTAGAGTGGATTTCTGTGGACAGCGGTTACCGGAACGGGGATATCCGCATCACGGTGAGCATGGGGATTCACCCGGATAAGCCTTTGGAACTGACGGGCGAGCAGATGATTACCGAAGACAGCGGTGAACGCTACGTTGCCACCTCGAAGACGGTGGTGCTGGGCCCGGTGGTTTATGGCATCCGAGTGATTGGTGATGCCGGAGAATGGGATGCGGTCCGGGCTACGTTGAAAAAGGTGTTGCCGTATTTTGAAGAGAAGGAGCAGTAACATGACCTTACAGCAGGCAATTTTGCAAGGAAATTTGATAGAAGTGCGCCGGATTTTAATTGAGAATCCTGCCTGCATTGATGACAAGCCGGATGGACTTTGGCTGCCTTATCTGGCGGCCCGTTTGGGACAGACGGACATTGTAAAATACATTGTGGAATATTCCCGGGCGAGTTTTAACGAAACCGACGAAAACTGCCGCACCATGCTGCATTTTGCGGTGGAGTCCGGCAATTTGGAGCTGGTGAAGTACTTGACGGAAAAGGTGGGATTATCACCGCTGGCGGGGGATCGTAACCTAATCACGCCTTATGAGCTGGCAGCAGAGTTGGGGCATTCCGTGCTGGTTCATTATTTTGAGGAATACTGCGGATTTTCCCTGGCAGATTCCTATAAAAACCCGATTCTTACCGGCATGCATCCGGACCCGTCCATTGTCTGTGTGGGCGACGATTTTTACATGGTGAATTCCTCCTTTGTGTTCTTTCCGTGCATTCCGATTTCCCATTCCAAGGACCTGATTCACTGGGAGGTTATCGGACATGCCATTACAAACCCTGCGTGGTCGGGACTGGGACACCTGGAGGGCGGCAGAGGCTACTGGGCGCCGGATATTTCCTACTATGACGGCAGATTTTACATAACGGCAACCTACCGCCAAAATGACACGGTGGATGACGTGGATTCCTACGCCTGGAACGCCACACCGTATCGCCGCCAAATGGTGGTTTCTTCTGAGCGTCCGGAGGGACCGTACTCAGAGCCGGCTTTTATTGAGGAGGACGGTATTGACCCGTCCATTTTTACCGACGACGACGGCAGGCGTTACATGCTGTTAAACCGCGGCGCCAGAATTTTTGAAATCAGCCCGGATGGTACAAAACAGCTGTCCGAGGCAAAATTATTATATTATGGACACAACAAGCGGGCGCCGGAGGGCTCCCATCTGCTTAAGAAAGACGGCTGGTACTATCTGTTCCAGGCAGAAGGAGGCACCGGCATGGGACACCGCATTTCCGTGGCCCGTGCCAAAGAATTATTTGGTAACTACGAGCCTTGCCCGTTCAACCCAATTATGCGCCAGGAGGACCCGAAGCAGGCCATCCAGCGCTGCGGTCACGGCAAACCGGTCTGCACGCCAAAGGGCGAGTGGTATATGGTGTATTTGTGCGGCCGCCAGGTGGACGGCAAGTGGAGCATGCTTGGTCGGGAAACTGCCTTAGATAAAATCACCTGGACGGCGGACGGCTGGCCAATGGTAAATAACCTGCAGGGTCCGAGCGTGCTGGCAAAGAAGCCGGAGCTTGAGGAGTTTGCAGTGCCGGAGGAACCGACGGAATTTGGAGGGCAGCCTCTTGGCCTTCAGTGGGTTACCGGCCGGGAGCCGGAGGAGAATTTTGCCGAGGTCCGGGAAGATGGCGTCTATCTTCTTGGCAGCAGAGCAGATTTGTGTGAGGTTTCCGCCAGAAATTTATTGCTGCAGCGTCAAACATCCTTTAACTTTAGTGCAGAAACAAGGCTTTCCTATGCAACTTTACAGGACGGCCAGGATGCGGGCATGACCTGCTATTACGATGAGAACACCTATCTGAAATTTGGTGTATTTATAGACAGTGGAAAAACCTATCTGAAGGTGCAGGAGCATGTGGATAACGACACCTGGGACAGTTTTGCGGTGGAATTGCCGGATGCAGAAAAAGAAATTGTTTTGAAATGTGATACCAAGGGCATGGAGAGAACATTTTCATATAGGAGAGAAAAAGAAGAAGAGTTTACCCTTCTCGGCACCCTTCCAAACGTCTACTACCTCTGTGATGAGGGTATCAGGCGGGGCAAACGTTTTACCGGAGCCATGATTGGTGTATATGCGCACGGAGACAGCGTGCGGGTTCCGGTGCGGTATTTTTTCATAAAGAATAAGGAAGAGTAGATAATGATATACTAAAACATAAAAATGCCGGGATTTGTTCCCGGCATTTTTCTACTTATTTTTTAGTTTTATAATATTTACTGTCGCAATCGCCAGCGGCACAAAGAATACCAGCAGGAAAATCGGGAACAGCCACAAGCCGAATACCTGGGCAAGAATACCGCATACAGCCGGAACGCCGGTGGCGCCGATGTAGGCAAATACCTGCTCGGTACCCATAACCGCTTCTGCGTTTTCTTCCCCAAAGTTGCTTGGGGTTAAGTAGCTGAAGTTCGGGTACAACGGTCCGTTGCCAAGACCGACAAGGAATAATCCAAGGGCGGAAAAGTACGTTGGCAGTGGCAACAGTAAAATCAGCACAGCCGCAGCCATGACATATTCGCCGACCTTTACTATCTTCCAGCAGCTCCATTTGGTGGCAAGGAGACCGGAGAAAAACCGTCCCAGGGTAATGCCAAGGTAGTAAAACACGACCATGCCGGCGGCTTTGTCAATCGGGAGCCCTTTATATTCTACCAGGAAGGTACTGCCCCAGCTGCCGCAGATAAATTCGATGGCGCAGGAGCAAAGAAAAATGCACCACACGGCCTTGATGCCCGGCAACTGCATAATTTCTTTAAAGGTAAGTACCTTTGGTTTCCGT
>JAGAQI010000015.1 GCA_017622795.1 Lachnospiraceae bacterium | reverse complement strand
TTGTACGGTTTATGAATTGTCGGAAGAAGGTTTTCAACGTGGAAAAACAAGCTGGTCTGTAGAACTGGTTTGTGAAACAGCAGTACCGGTGCAAAAGGCAACTTTTATTCCGGATTTGTACATACGATTACTGGAAGAGGAAAAGCAGGGAAATCTGCGTATCCATCGATTTGAAAACAATACAGAGTATAAGCAATTTATTTCCAGGCATATTGTAGATCGTCTGATTCGGTTTAATGCCTTGCAGTATGCAAAAACAGACAAACGTTTTCAAACACATTATAAAGGACTTGTGGATGGACTACAGAGCTTGATAGATGGTCATCTGCTATAAGCATTACTTTAATGATGGGAGAAGAAAAATAATGAAAAAAATAATTGTAGTCTTATTACTTGCATTCTGCTTAATTGGCTGTAGCAACACCTATGCGAAAGAAGAATATGATTCTTTGGAAAAACTGGCAAGTCAGGGCGACCGTTATTCTAAGGAAGGTTCTGTATTTAATCCGATTGAGGGCGGATATTCCTTGACGGTATCCAAATTTGACGGACGGCAGTCACTATTTACATGGCATTTAGCTGAAGATGCAGATTTGACCATGGAGATTATATGTTCCCTCACTGATGGTACAGGAAAGTTGATACATGTAGATGCAGATGGTAATATAACTACGCTTGTAGAATGTAATAAAGAAACCTCTGCAGCAGTCATAAAAAACATCTCATTAAAGCAGGGGCGTAACGACATCAAGTTTGTAGGTTATGACTGTGAAAAATTAGATTTAAAAATGTATTTTGAAGAACCGTAAAAATTGTTAAGAATGTAGAAAGGAATACTATGTCCAAAACATTAAAAATTGCACTTGTAATAGTAGGTATCATTCTTTTATTAGTAATTTTAGCAGCATTGATCCTTCCAAAACCGATTTCCATGTCCATTTATAATGACAACTTTGGCAAACGTTTTACCACCGGAGAAATTTATGCCTTTCGTGTTGACGATTTTGACGGTCTTTCTCGTGAAAAATATACATTTACATCCGATAAAGGCCAGATGCTTACCGGATATAAGTATTACAGAAGCAGCGAATCACCAAAAGGTATGGTTGTGCTTGCACATGGCTTTGGCGGTGGCGGTCACCGCGCCTACATGAATATTGCAAATTACTTTGCAACTAACGGATATTGGGTATTTGCCTATGATGCCACCGGTAATGATGAAAGTGAAGGCGATGCTGTAGGAGGTCTTCCGCAGGGAATTATCGATTTGGATTATGCCATCCGTTTTGTGAAATCGGAGTTTCCCAATCTTCCGATTGTTCTTTGGGGCCACAGCTGGGGCGGATATTCCGTTGGTTCGGTAACTAAGCTTCATCCGGATGTTAAAGCAGCCGTAATTGTTTCCGGTTTTAACGAGTCGTTGGATATGTTAGAGTGCGAAGGCAGAAAAATTGTCGGAAACATTATTGATTTTGTGTTGCCGATTTTTATTAAACATGAAAAGAAATCCTTTGGAGAATATGCTTCCATGAGCATTCTTGACAGTCTGGCATCCACAGAGGTTCCAGCGCTTTTTGTTCACAGCGAAGACGACGAAATGATTCCGATTGAAATCAGTTTTGACCGGTATTTCGAGAAGTTTTCCGGTGATGACCGATTTTCCTTTATTCGTTATAAGGACAAGGGCCATAATTTTATCTTTTGTTCCGAAAACAGAAAAGCATATGTGGAAGAATATAACAAAGGTGCAAACGCCTACACGGAAAGCATGGGCGGCCAGCTTACCGAAGAACAGGCGACAGCTTATATAAGAGAAAATTTTGATAAGACGAAAGGCTTTGAGCTGGACGCAGAGCTGATGGCACAAATGCTGGAATTATATAATAACAGTATAGAGCAGTAATAAAATAGCAGAAAGAAAGAGAGAACAACCATGGATCAAATTAAACGAATCGGCAGGGAATTAAAATATAAAGGAAAAATCCTTGATTTTTATGAGGATACCATGCAGACGCCGGAAGGACACATTATGAAGTGGGACTACTTGCATCATAACGGTGCGGCTGCCGTAGTTCCGGTAGACAAAGACGGTAAAATTTACATGGTAAGCCAGTACCGTTCCGGCTGCGATAAAATGTCGCTGGAAATTCCGGCAGGATGTTTAAATCCTGGAGAAGACCGTAAAACGGCTGCTGCCAGAGAGTGTGAAGAGGAAATCGGGTTTAAATGCAACAATATGGAGCTTCTTCTAAAGTTTTATTCTGCTTTTGCGTACTGCGACGAATATATCGAAATTTACTGCGCAACAGACCTGGTTCCAACCAAGCAGAACTTGGATGAAGATGAGTTTTTAGAGGTTCAGAAGTACGACCTGGAAGATTTAATTGATATGATTTTGTCCGGCGAAATTTCCGATTCCAAGACGATTGCGGCAATTCTGGCATATAAAGAAAAATATATCAACAGAAAATAGTTTTTTGGGGGAGAAATACTATGGGTAAGTTTCAAATACAAGATAAAAGTGTAATAATTAAATGGATTGTGATAATACTGGTTGGTTTGTTTTTTCTTTCTTTTAGCTCACTTTATATAATCAAAAAAGTAAAAACTTCCGAATGGTACCATTTAAGACAGTTAGAAAAGGCGTATAACCAGGAATATGCCCATATTAATGATGCCGATAAAATAATATACATCGGTATTTCTTCCAACGGTGAGGATGGCCCTTGGGTATATGATTATGATGCGCCGGACTATCTGTTTGATGATATGACTTGTAACAGTTTTAAAGAAATTGATGACCCTGAAAAGGTAGATGAAATCCTTACCTATGACTGGGTGATGGCCGTTTTTAAGGATGCATCCAAGTCTATCTACCATATTTCTCCGGATGGTGAAATTTACTGGGGAACTTCATTTACCGTAGAATGTCCGTCGTTACTTCAATGGTATAAGGATAATAAAAAGTAATTTGAAATAAAAATCTGTCACGTAATTAAATATGTGACAGATTTTCTTGTAAATAGATGTGACCAATGGCAAAAAAATATCGTCTATTAGGGTGAAAGGCCTTAATAAAACGAAGGAGTAAGAAGGAGAATTCCATGGAAGATAAATCGATTATTCAATTATTTTTCGAACGTTCGGAAACAGCCATAGCAGAAACTGCAGCAAAATATGGTAAACTTTGCCATACTATTGCTTACAACATTCTTTACAACGAGGAAGATTCGGAAGAGTGTGTGAATGATACGTATATGAAAGCGTGGGAAGTAATTCCGCCGCAGATTCCGGATAAACTGGCTGCCTTTTTAGGAAAAATCACCCGTAATCTTGCCATATCCAGATACCGTCACAACAGCAGCAAAAAGCGTGGAGGCGGTCAGATGGCACTTGCCCTGGAGGAACTGGAAGAATGTATTCCGGATAAAAACAGCACGGAGCAGGCAATCTCCGATAAACTGTTTTTGGAGCGGATGAATGCTTTTTTAGAGCAACTTCCGGCAGAAAAGCGAAAGGTTTTTATGCAACGCTACTGGTATTTACGCCCAATCAGCGAGATTGCTGAGGAATTTTCCATGTCAGAAAGTAAAGTAAAAATGATGTTGCATCGTACCCGAAATACATTAAAAGAGGTTCTGGAGAAAGAAGGGATTATTCTATGAGTAAGGAAAGAATATTAGAAACCATTGGTCAGGTAAAGGATGAATTTATAGAAGAAGCTGCGCCTAAAGGATTATTAAGTAAAGAATCCGAGGAAGAAACACCCATAGGGAAGAGATTTCCAAAAGTAAGAGTAGTTCAGCTTGTAAAATGGGGGGCTTTGGCTGCCTGTCTTTGTATAATTGCCGGAATCACCATGAATATGGACTTATTCTCTGCATCAAAAGAGGATATGGCTTATGACTCTGTCCAACAAATGAAGCAGACAACAGAAAGTGTAAAATCAGAAGCAGAATCTCCGCTTTATAATTATACAGGTAAAGCAGATGCAGACTTTGCCACACAGGATACGAATACTTCAGTTATAGAGGAAACCATGAAAAACGGAGAATACGGATTAACGGAGCCGGGATCTGCAGACCAAGGATTTCCGGATTGGGGACTGACTCTTTCTGTAGAAGAGGTTAGTGCCACAGGTCTTACTTTGGTAGTTAGTCAGGAAGGAGGTAATCCAACCGGCGAATTACAAACCGGTGATCCTTACCGTTTGATTACATTAGTGGATGGAAGCTGGAAAACGGTAGAAGAGCTTCCTCTTCCGGAAGGTGTAGACGGCCGTGCATGGAATTCAATCGCATATTTGCTTCCAAAAGGTGAAACCAGAGAGTTTGAGATTAACTGGGAATGGATATTCGGTGAACTTCCAACCGGAACCTACCGTTTAATCAAGGAATTTATGGATTTCAGAGGAACCGCAAATTATGATACCTTTGAGTATTGGGTAGAATTTAATGTGCAGTAATTTTATACCATTGCAGAATGGGTTAAACACAAAAATTAGTTTATCATAAAGCAAGAGCCGAACTTTGAATTATATCGGAAGAACACAGTGATTCACCACGTGTCCGGAGATATTATTCAAAGTTCGGCTCTTATTCTAGAAAACTAAATTATTTACTTAAACCCGTTCTGCAATGGTATATAACAGCTTTTCTGTAGCTTCCCAGCCAAGGCATGGGTCGGTAATGGATTTACCGTAAGTGCCCTCAGAAAGCTTCTGTGTGCCTTCCACCAGGTAACTTTCTACCATAACACCCTTAATCAGCTTTTCCAGCTCTGCATTAGTACGACGGTGATGAAGTACCTCAGATACGATACGAGGCTGTTCATCGAACTTTTTATTAGAATTAGAGTGGTTTGCGTCAATAATAGCAGCCGGATTTTTTAACATCGGGCGTTCCTGATACATGGCAAGCAAACGCATTAAATCTTCATAATGGTAGTTGGAGATGCACTGACCATGCTTATTTACAGCACCACGAAGAATGGTGTGGGTTAGAGGATTACCGGGAGTGTCAACTTCCCACTGACGATAGAGGAAGGTATGAGGAATCTGGGCGGCTACACAGGAATTTAACATAACGGAAAAGTCACCACTGGTTGGATTCTTCATGCCAACAGGAACATCCATGCCGGATACGGTAAGACGATGCTGCTGGTCCTCAACGGAACGCGCACCTACAGCAACATAGGAGAGCAGGTCATCAATGTATGGGAAATTTTCCGGATACAGCATTTCATCTGCTGCGGAAAGTCCGGTTTCTTTAATAGCACGGAGATGCATTTTTCTTACGGCATGTAAGCCTTCCTGGAAATCCGCTTTTTTATGAGGATCCGGCTGATGAACCAGGCCCATGTAACCTTCACCGGTAGTACGTGGCTTGTTAGTGTAAATACGAGGAATAATCAATACCTTGTCTTTGATTTTTTCCTGAACATCTGCCAAACGGTTGATGTATTCGCAAACCGCGTCTTCGTTATCGGCTGAACAAGGTCCGATAATAGCTAAGAAACGGTTATCAGTTCCTTCAAAGACAGCTTTGATTTCTTCGTCGCGCTTTGCTTTTACCTGTTTTAATTCTTCCGTCAGAGGATAAAGTTTTTTTATTTCCTCCGGAGAAATCAGTTCTTTTACATAATTAAATCCCATAGTTTTTTCCTCCCAAGTGTCTAAATTTTAATAAGACACTTTTTGTATTTAAAGCGATAAAGAAATAAAATTCTTATTACATATAATAGTAAAAAAATTAAATTTCGTCAATAAAAAATGTAAAAAAATTATAATCTACTTGAAAATAATCTGAAAAATAGATATCATATAATCAGAGAAAATTATGTAACAGCATTGTTTGGAGGTATGGCTTATGAGGATGTATGACCTGATTACGAAAAAGAAACAAGGGGAAGTTCTCACAAAGGAAGAAATTAATTTTATTGTGAATGGATTTACTAAAGGAGAAATTCCGGATTATCAGATGTCTGCATTCTTAATGGCAGTCTGCTTAAAAGAAATGAATCTTCAGGAAACCATTGACCTTACCATGGCTATGGTAAACAGTGGAGACGTACTTGATTTATCACCGATTATCGGCAAAAAAGCAGATAAGCACAGCACCGGTGGTGTGGGAGATAAAACCTCTTTGATTATCGGACCTATGGTGGCTGCACTTGGTGTTCCGGTTGCAAAAATGTCCGGTCGCGGACTTGGTCATACCGGCGGAACCATTGATAAATTAGAAAGCTTTCCGGGATTTTCCGTGTCATTGTCGGAACAGCAGTTTTTTGATAATGTAAACCGTATGAAGCTTGCCATTATCGGTCAAACTGCGAATCTTGCTCCTGCTGATAAAAAAATGTATGCCCTTCGGGATGTAACAGCAACCGTAGATAATGTATCCTTAATTTCTTCCAGCATTATGAGCAAGAAAATTGCGGCAGGTTCCGATGTCATTGTTTTGGATGTCAAATGCGGCAGCGGTGCTTTTATGAAAACACTGGATGAGGCAGAAACTTTAGCGAAAACAATGGTGGAAATCGGCAATGGCGTGGGCAGGGAAACCTATGCGGTACTATCTGATATGAGCCAGCCATTGGGTAAATATGTCGGAAATGCCTTAGAAGTGAAAGAAGCAATCAAAACCTTAAAAGGAAACGGACCTGCGGACTTGTTAGAAGCCTGTATGACACTGGCTTCCTATATGTTACTCGGTGTAGGCAGAGCAAAAACGGTTTCTGAAGCAGAAGCATTATTACAGTCTACCATAGATGACGGCAGTGCGTTAAAGAAACTGGCAGAATTTGTAGAAGCCCAGGGTGGAGACTCTTCCTACGTTTGGAATCCGGATAAATTCCCTCGCACAGAATTTATCGAAGAAATTGTTGCCATGGAAGACGGTTATGTGGCTGAGATTTTAACCGATGAAATCGGCATGACATCCTTAATCCTTGGCGGCGGACGTGAAACAAAAGAAAGTGAAATTGATTTAAGCGTAGGTATTAAAATTCATAAAAAAGTCGGAGATTATGTCCGTAAGGGCGAATCCCTTGCACGTTTATATGCAAATGATGTGACAAAACTAAAAGCAGCGGCTCCAAGACTTCAAGCGGCATACCGTATCAGCAAAGAACGCATCGAGGCGCCGAAACATGTTCTTGGTATTGTAACAAAAGACGGCTGCACCAGATTCTAAAACTAATATGTATTAAAGCACAGTGGTTCTAAAACTTCCGCTGTGCTTTTCTTTTTTCAGACTTGCTTCATAAAAGAGACATTCAGAAAATATATATGTGATACAGAAGTTTTTTGGAGGATTTATGAAATTCTTAATGAAGAAGCGGAAGCAGGTAATTGCAATAGTATTATGTTTATTAACTTTATGTAACAAAGGAAATATGATTTGTTTTGCCGAAGATACATCAAAACCGCAACTGTTGTCGGAATCCTATGTTTTAATGGAAGCATCTACCGGTACGGTATTGCATGAAAAAGACATGCATAAGGTATTGCCACCGGCAAGTATCACAAAAATTATGACCTTGCTTTTGATTTATGAAGCACTGGAAGACGGAACAATTACGAAAGAAACCATTGTAACAACGACGGACCATGCGGCAAGTATGGGAGGTTCCCAGGTATATCTGGAAGCAGGAGAACAACAGACGGTAGACACTTTAATAAAATGTATTTCTATTTCCAGTGCCAATGATGCCTGTGTGGCAATGGCAGAACATTTATCAGGAACAGAAGAGGCCTTCGTACAGGAAATGAACAAAAAGGCAAAAGAACTGGGAATGAACAATACAAATTTCGTGAATTGCTGCGGATTGGATGTGGATGGGCATGTGTCGACGGCATATGATATTGCAATCATGTCTGCAGAACTGATGAAGCGTTATCCTGATGTAAAACAGTATACCACCACAAGAATTTCTTCCATGACACACGTGACAAATAAAGGCAGTTCTGAATTCGGGCTAACCAATACAAATAAATTATTAACTTCTTACGAGGGAATTACCGGGTTAAAAACAGGTTCTACGGGGAAAGCAAGATATTGCTTAAGTGCTACCGCAACAAGAAATGATATTGATATGATTGCTGTGGTCTTGTCTGCTCCTGATACAAAAACACGCTTCAGGGAAGCTGCAACTCTGTTAAATTACGGATTTTCCCAGTGTAAAGTTTACGTGGATGATCATTCTGATATGGAACCGGTAACCGTAATCGTGGAAGAAAGCATGGAGCAAAATGTAATCCTCAGTCCAAATGATAGGTTCCGGTATGTTTCTGTAAACAAAGATGATTTTGACCAGATAACAGAGGAAATATTTGTATATGAAAAAATAAAAGCACCGATTGCGAAAGGCGAAGAACTGGGGGCTATTATTTATCACTTAAATGGTGCGGAAATCGGTCGTATTGCCCTGGTGGCGGAACAGGATATTCCGAAAGCTTCTTATCAGGATTACATAAAGAAAATTTTAAGCTATTTTTAGGAAGAAAAGAAGCTGTAATTCCTTGACATAAAAACCGGAAAAGGTTATATTTATAGTTGGAGAAAAATTAATGAAGCACAAAAAAGGGTAGATTATGTGGTGGATTTTAGTGATTATTTTGCCGGTGGCAATTGTTCTTTGGCTGCTATATGAATGGATGGAACATTCCTTGATTCAATATAAATCTACAGTTGTAGAACTCCAAGAAATGCCGAAAAATAAAGAACTAAAGATTTGCCTTATTACAGATCTGCATAATAACAAAAAGAATTTATCTAAAATAGGGAAGAAGCTTAAGGAATTCCATCCGGAGTTTATATTACTTGCAGGAGATATGGTGGATAAACATAAAACCTGTAACAGAAATACGGAACAATTTATGAAGGCAATAAGTTTGCTTAGAATCCCGGTATATTATTCTGCGGGAAATCATGAACTTTCCATGCAGGAAAACTATCCGGAAATCTGGGAAGCATATAAAACGGGCTTGCCGGAAAATGTATTATATTTAGAAAATGAAACGGTGGTTTCTGCTTCCGATGATACGCTGTTTATTTCCGGCCTTTCTTTACCAATGCCTTTTTATCAGAAAGGTAGCTTGTATAATAAACCGGAAGAATTGCCTGATTTTGATGTTCCGGAAACAGGAATGCATATTATGATGGCGCATAATCCGGAATATGTAGAACTATATACAAAATACCGGGCTGATTTAATTGTTTCCGGTCATTTGCACGGAGGATTGTTGCGGTTACCGTTTATCGGGGGAGTCGTATCTCCAAGGCTTCGTCTGCCGAAAGTCTGTGATGCAGGATTGATGAAACTTAACAATAACAGTAGTCTGTTTGTCAGCAGGGGACTTGGTTCCCATACCATACCGCTTCGATTTTTTAACAGAGTAGAGATAAATTTTTTGGTTCTGAAAGGAACAAAAGAGTAAACCAAACAGAAAGGTTAATGATACATGGCTATTCCGGTGAAATTAGAGGTGTTTGAAGGTCCGTTGGACTTACTTCTTCATCTGATTGAAAAAAATAAAATTGATATTTATGACATTCCGATTGCCCTGATTACAGAGCAATATATGGATTATTTAAAGGAAATGGAAAAGCAGGATTTGGATAATATGAGCGAATTTCTGGTTATGGCTGCTACATTACTCAAAATCAAATCCAGAATGCTTTTACCGCAGGAAGAAACCGACGAAGAAGAGCCTGAAGATCCAAGACAGGAACTGGTTGAGCGTTTATTGGAATATAAAATGTATAAGTTTATGTCACTGGAACTTCGTGACCGCCAGATGGATGCCGACAAGATGATGTTCAAGAAAAGCACCCTTCCTCCGGAAGTAGCAGATTTTAAAGAAGAAATCAATTTAGAAGAACTGATTGGAGATCTTACTTTATCAAAATTAAATGATATATTTCAATCGGTGATGAAAAAGCAGGTAGATAAAATCGACCCTGTCCGCAGTAAATTCGGTAAAATCGAAAAAGAAGAGGTTAATTTATCACAGAAAATGCGTTATGTGCAGGAGTACGGGCTTGCAAATAAAAAGTTCAGCTTCCGTAAGCTCTTGGAAGAACAATGTGACAAAATGGATTTAATTGTTACGTTCCTTTGCATTTTAGAGCTGATGAAAATGGGACGGGTCAGCATTGTACAGGAAGAAATTTTTGATGATATTCTCATTGAGTATCTGGCAACGGATGTTATTGAGATTGATGAAAGCCAGCTGTAAAGCGGTGAACAGAAAGGAAAAATTTGATGGAAACACCAAACGAAATACAGGAATTAGAAGCACAAATTGAAGCAATTTTATTTACCATGGGGGAAGCGGTGGAAGCAGAACGTATTGCCATGGCACTGGATCATGACGTAGATACGGTGCGCCGTGTTGCCCGAAACATGATGGACCGTTACCGTTCTGCAGACCGTGGCATCCAAATAATAGAATTAAACGATTCTTATCAGATGTCCACCAAACAGAGCATGTACGAATCCATTATAAAAATTGCCCATGTTCCAAAGAAACACGTATTAACCGAGGTTTTATTGGAAACCTTGTCTATTGTGGCATATAAACAGCCGATTACCCGTCAGGAAATCGAAGCAATCCGTGGTGTCAGCTGTGACCATGCGGTAAATAAACTTGTAGAATATGGTTTGATTGCTGAAATCGGCCGATTGGATGCGCCGGGCAGACCAATTTTATTCGGAACTACCGAAGACTTCTTGCGCAGCTTCGGTTTGGCATCTTTAGAAGAATTACCGGTAGTGAAACCGGAAAAGGTAGAAGATTTTAAATTAGAAGCAGAAGAGGAAATTCAGTTAAAACTTGATATTTAGCGTTACATCCGGAGGATGCCTATGATACAGTTGACAAAAAACATGATTCGTAACCTTGCTTCCAGTGAGCAAACGTTTATGCGGGGAATGCAATATTACCAGAACGGTCATATCCAGAATGCTTCTTACTCAAAAAACAGTAAACGTTACAAAATCATTGTTAAAGGAAATTATAATTATACGGTTATGATTGAGGAACAGGAAGACGGTTCCTTTTTAACGAGCTGTAATTGTCCGAGCTCTGTAAAAGAAAAGGGTGCCTGCAAACATGTGGTGGCCGCACTTTTACGGTTACTGAAGCATCAGGAGCATTCCGAAGGAAATTTACCAAAAAATGCAGAAGAAAAGCGGGCATATCAGGTATTGGAGTATTTTGATAATCAGGAAAACATGACCATGACCGGAGAAGTCTTTCATATTGAACCGGTGATTTCTCTGCCTGCCATGCTCCGTAATAATTCAGGAAAGGCATTTATTTCTTTAAAAGCGGGAAGCACAAAACTGTATAAGGTACAAAATATAAAAAAATTTTTGGAAGATTACATCAAACGTGAAAATATCATTTTAGGAAAAGAATTCCGTTATATTGCAGGAGAAAGCGCTTTTGACCGCACCTCCAAGGCAATTATAGATTTCTTATTGGAAATTTATGATGTAACCGAGCTTGCGGAGGGAAAGGATGCCGGATTGATTTTTAATAAATCACAAATGGTTCTTTCCAAATTCTTGTTTATTAAATTTATACGTCAGTTTGCCGGAACTCCGTTCACTTTAGAGTTATACGGTAATCTCTATGAGGAAGTCCGTTGTATTCCTAAAAATCCGAATATAGAAATTGAATTACAGGCAGATGAAGACTTTATCTCCCTGGATTATAAGGATAGAGAACCGGTAATTCCGGTATCGGAAAATGGTGAAATTTTATACCGGGACCGTTTCTTATTTTTACCGGATAAATTATTTTTACGTAATTTTCTACCGTTTTTTAACAGTCTGGGCGGTGATAAAAAACCATTGGTATTTCAAGGTGTGTATAAGCAGCGTTTTTTAGAAAACGTTCTTCCAAAGCTTCACGGTACCATGGATATTTTAGTTCCGGAGGAGCTGAAAGAGCGCTATATTTCACCGGATTTGAATGTTGAATTATATTTTGACAAATATCAGAACTATGTAAAGGTTGAGTTGTTTTTTAAGTATGCGGAATACAAGTTTAATTCTTTTTCCAATTTAAACAGCGGAGAATATATTATACTGCGCCAGAGAGAAAAAGAAATGGCTGTGATCAATCAGCTGGAGGAACTTGGGTTTGAACCGTACAGCGGCTTTTATTTGCTAAAGGCAGATAACGAAATATATCATTTTATACAGGAAGGTCTTTCAAAACTGATGGAGTACGGCGAAGTATTCTATTCCGATGCTTTCCGTAAAATGAAAACAAAACAAAGCAATACCTTCTCGGTAGGATTACGAATCTCCAAAGACATTGACCTTTTAGAACTTGATTTGAATTACGGTGATATTTCAAAAGAAGAATTACAGCAGTTATTCCGTTCATATCGTCTTAAGAAAAAATTCTTCCGTTTAACCGATGGCAGCTTTATTGATTTAGAAGCAGAAGAAATCGGAAAAATGGTTAGTCTTTTAGATAATTTAAATGTATCAAACAAAGACATGGAAGCAAATACTACCTTCCGGTTATCCAAAGGACTTGCTCTTTATGTAGACGATTTGTTTGATGAGACAGCTGTAGAAGTGCAAAAAAATGAAGAATTTCATCAGTTAATTGATACCATTTCCAATATGGAACAACAGCAGTATAAATTACCATCCGGCATTAATGCAACACTGCGTCCTTATCAGGAAATCGGATATCAATGGCTTATGACGTTGGCTGACCATCAGCTTGGAGGAATCCTGGCGGATGATATGGGTCTTGGTAAAACATTGCAGTCCATTGTTTATATGAAGGCAATGAAAGAAAGAGATTCCGGTTATCGTTTTATGATTGTTTGTCCGACTTCTTTGGTTTATAACTGGATGGATGAACTGGAAACCTTCACTCCGAATTTAAAGTGTAAAGTGATTACAGGTACTCCGGAAGAACGTTTCGCCATAATTAAAACGACGGAACCGGTGGATGTTTTTATTACTTCGTATCCATTGCTTAGACGCGATATTCAAAATTATGAAGATATTCAGTTCCATACGGTATTTCTGGATGAAGCACAGTTTATTAAAAATGCTGCATCCCTGAATGCTAAATCCGTTAAAGCATTACATGCAGCCCATCGGTTTGCATTAACCGGTACACCGATTGAGAATTCCTTATCGGAGCTTTGGTCCATTTTTGATTTTGTTATGCCGTACTATCTGCTGACACATTCCAGATTTGTGAAGCAGTACGAAAAACAGATATTAAAGAAAGACGAAGAAGCGCTGGCAAGCTTAAATAAGCGAATACGTCCGTTTATTTTACGAAGAATGAAAAAGGATGTTTTACAGGAGCTGCCGGAAAAAGTAGAAACCAAATTCCTTACGGATTTAACATTAGAACAGAAAAAACTGTATCTTTCCTTCCTGGAAAGCTTCCGTGGCGAGCTTGGTGATGATTTTGGATTTGAAAACATGGGACATGCCCGTTTCCAAATTCTTGCTGCTTTAACAAGATTACGTCAAATCTGCTGCCATCCGGGTACGTTTTTGGATAATTATGAAGGAGAGAGCGGTAAACTGGAGCTTTTTCTTCAGATTTTGCCGGATCTTGTCTCAAACGGACACAGAATTCTGGTGTTTTCCCAGTTTACTTCCATGTTGGAAATTATAAAAAAAGCACTGGATGAGCTGGATTATCAGTATTTTTACATGGAAGGCAGTACCAAGGTCACAGAACGCAATGATTATGTAAAACGGTTTAATACAGGGGAAGGTCAGTTGTTCCTGATTTCTTTAAAAGCAGGAGGTACAGGGCTTAATTTAACCGGAGCAGACACAGTAATTCATTTTGACCCGTGGTGGAATCCTGCGGTGGAAGATCAGGCAACCGACCGTGCACATCGTATTGGTCAAAAGAATTCTGTTCAGGTAATTAAGCTGATTACGAAAGGAACCATTGAAGAAAAAATTTATAAATTGCAAAAGAAGAAGAAAGAACTTTCCGATTCGGTCATAGAGTCAAAAGAAGTATTTATTAATGCTTTAAGCAAGGAAGAATTGGAAGAACTGTTTTCTTTTGAACTGTAAAAAACAGGATGCTGTCTTTTTAGACCGCATCCTGTGATTTTTTATAAGTCGAGGGAATTATAATAGTCTTCCAATAATGATTCCAAATAATTTTCGTCTGCATCAGGAAAAGCAGCGGCAACCTGTTCTTTCATTGCTTCCATCAGCTGGAAGTAGAGCAGTTCGCCGGAGGTATCACTATCTGCATAGTTAAGGAGCTTTTCCTTTGTAAAGTTTGCTTTTAAAAAGTCTGTAATTTTATCCGTTGTTTGTTCTTCTGTGGATACTTCTTCTTTCAGGGAAGAAATTTTCATTAAAGAGGTAACACCCACATAGGAAAAACCGAGAACTGCAGCAAAAACAATAATTAAAGATACCGTGGAAGCCATAATGGTAATAACACCGGTTAAATTTAATATGCCAAAAATAAGAAACAGTACTGCAAAAACAAGGAACATAATACCGGAGGATTTATACTCCTGATAGCGAGCTTTTGCATCTACGTAAACCGTGGAAGGTTCAGGAACACGATGCCTTGGTTTTAAATCTTCTTCACCGGCTTCCTGCTTTGCTTCGTAGGAAAGAACCGTACGGATTTCCTGCATGGCTTCTGCGTAGGATTCTTTTGGAACCAAAATAGCAAACGCAGTTATGGTTTCGCCTTCTTCGGTTTCAACCATGCCGGATTCTTCCTGAACTTTATGGCCGCAGTGAACTAAGTACTTCATTATTTTTTCTTTTAATTCTGCATCAGCGGTTTGAAAAACCGGAACAAATTCCAAAGACACTTCTTCGGTTAATTCTTCCAATAATTCTTCATTACAATCCGGACATACGGTAATGCCGGCGCGATATTCATTTTTACATTTTGGACACCAGGACATGATGAGCCTCCTTTTTCTTTAGCTTTTAAAATAATTATAGCTGGTAAAACAGAATATTTCAACCTATTTCCTCGTCGGAATATTACTTTCCGAACAGACATAAACTGAAAAAAAGGAGGAATTGCCATGTCAGAAGAATATAAAATAAAATCCCTGTTATTACGTACACTTTGCGCACTGGTTTTGTGTATGACATTAATTCTATTAAAGTTTGTTTTAAAAGAAGAACAAATTGTTGAAGAAGTATATAACTATCTTACAACAGACATTGTGTTTCTGAAATAAATGTGATATAATTATTCATAATATATCATGATTTTGGAGGCATATTTTGAGAAAACTGGCATTATCTGATGAAATTTTAATGCAGGTAGAAAAACCGGCAAGATATATAGGCAATGAAGTAAACATGGTGGTAAAAGACCCGGCAAAAGTAGACATACGTTTTTGTATGTGTTTTCCTGATGTTTATGAAATCGGTATGTCCCATTTGGGCATTCAGATTTTATACGATATGTTCAATAAAAGAGAAGATACGTATTGCGAACGTGTCTATTCTCCGTGGATGGACATGGACAAGGTTCTCCGCGAAAAAAACATTCCGTTATTTGCTTTGGAATCCCAGCAGCCAATTAAAGATTTTGACTTTTTAGGCATTACCCTGCAGTATGAAATGTGTTATACCAATGTGCTGCAAATTTTGGACTTATCCCAGATCCCTTTAAAAGCAAAGGACCGGACAAACGAACATCCGATTGTTATCGGCGGCGGACCGTGTGCGTACAACCCGGAGCCTTTGGCTGACTTTTTTGATATCTTCTATATCGGCGAAGGAGAAACAGTATACGATCAGCTCTTGGATGCTTATAAAGAAAATAAGCAAAATGGCGGTACAAGGTTGCAGTTTTTAGAAAAGGCGGCTGAAATCGAGGGGCTTTATGTGCCTTTATTCTATGATGTCACATATAAAGAAGACGGTACCATTGCATCTTTTGAGCCAAATAATAAGCATGCAAAGAAAACGATCCGCAAACAGGTGGAAATGAATCTTTCCGATACGTTTTATCCGGAAAAACCACTGGTTCCGTATGTGAAAGCAGTGCAGGACAGAGTAGTTCTTGAAATTCAGCGCGGTTGTATCCGTGGCTGCCGGTTCTGTCAGGCCGGTATGCTGTATCGTCCTATCCGTGAGCGGGATGTGGAATTTTTAAAGAAACGTGCGGTAGAGATGATACGAAATACCGGACATGAAGAAATTTCTTTAAGTTCCTTAAGCTCCAGCGACTATTCCCAGTTGCATGAACTTGTATATTATTTAATCGAAACCTTTAAAAAAGAAGGTGTGAATATTTCCCTGCCTTCTCTTCGTATTGATGCGTTTGCACTGGATGTTATGAGTAAAGTCCAGGATATTAAAAAGAGCAGTCTGACCTTTGCTCCTGAGGCCGGTTCCCAGCGTTTGCGCAATGTTATTAATAAGGGACTTACGGAAGAAAATATATTGACCGGTGCTATGTCTGCTTTTACCAGTGGCTGGAATAAAGTAAAATTATATTTTATGCTTGGTCTTCCGACAGAAACCGAAGAAGATATTGAACAAATTGCGGTTTTGTCTGATAAAATTGCAAGAGAGTATTATACAATTCCTAAGAGTGAGCGTAACGGAAAAGTAAGTATTACAACCAGTACATCTTTCTTTGTTCCAAAGCCGTTTACACCGTTTCAGTGGACAAGAATGGCAAAACAGGAAGAGTTTATTGCAAAGAGAAAGTTGTTGAGTGCCAAATTAAAAGAACAGTTAAACAATAAGAGTATCAAATACAACTGGCACGATGCTGAGCTGACCATGTTAGAAGGAGTATTTGCCCGTGGTGACAGAAAGCTTTGTGATCTGCTTGTGGAAGCATATAATAACGGTTGTATTTTTGATTCCTGGTCAGAACACTTTAAGTTTGATATGTGGGTAAAATCCTTTGAAAACCTCGGCCTTTCCATGGACTTTTATAATCATAGGGAACGTGAGCAGGAGGAAATTCTTCCTTGGGACTTTATTGATGCCGGAGTTACCAAAGCATTTCTTTGGAGAGAATACACGAAGGGCAAGGAAGAAGTTGTCACTCCAAACTGCCGTAAAGGCTGTGCAGGATGCGGTGCCAAGGTATTCCATGGCGGTGTTTGCTATGAGCCAAGAAATGATGCAGGAGAATCTTTGATTCAGGCATAAAAGTTACAGTAAAATACACTGTTTTTTAGTGCTGTTTTTATGGTAAACAAACAGTATAATATCAGAAAAGAGAACATCAATGGAAATCAGAATTAAATTTGCTAAATATGATACAATGAAATTTATCAGTCATCTGGAAGTAATGCGGTATTTTCAGAAGGCGGTGCGCCGTTCCGGACTCGATGTGGCCTATACGGAAGGGTTTAATCCGCACCAGATTATGTCCTTTGCGGCTCCGCTTGGTGTCGGACAAACCAGTGAAAGTGAATATTTTGATATTGAACTTCATACGGCACCTTCTATGGAAGAATTGATTGACCGTTTAAATGCCGTTATGACGGACGGCATGCGTATTTTGGCTGCAGAAATTCTTCCACCACCGGTTCCTCAGGTAAAAAGAGAAACCGCTATGGCACTGGTAGCCGCTTCTTCGTATCTTGTTATGAAGAAAGACGGTTATGAGGAAGAGCTTTCTAAAAAAGAGTTACAGGATAAATTTAAAGAATTTATTACTCAGGACTCTATTCCTGTTATCAAAAAATCAAAGAAAACTGAGGCGGAAATAGACCTTGTTCCGTTTATTTTTGATGCAAATCCGGAAGGAAAAACAACAGAGTATTCCGGACAATATGAGAATGGCACCGTATTTTATTTGCTTTTGTCTGCCGGAAGTGTAAACAATATTAAGCCGGATACGGTAATGGAAGCTTTTTATGCTTACCTTGGAAAAGAATATAATCCGTATGCTTATCAGGTACACCGTTTAGAGACTTATGCAGATTTATCGCTACGCAAGGTTTCCCAACAGGAAATTGCCCGTCGCGTAAAAGAAGGCTCCATGCCGGAGCGAAAACTGGTTCCGCTTTTGGAGTATCATAAAAACTAATCTAAAGAAACAACTATCTTGTGGACAGTTCCAGGGGGAGAAAGGAGCAGTTCAGACAAAATGAACGAGCTGGTTATTACCAATTATAAAAACAGCATTATTAGTGCTGTTTATGAAGATAAACAAATGGTACAGGTATCTGCATGCAAAAAAAAGCAGACCGCCTGTGTTGGCAATATTTATGTGGGGCGTGTAGATAATATAGTAAAAAATATCAATGCAGCGTTTGTAAATATTTCCGACCATATTTCCTGTTATTTGGATTTATCGGCAGATAACAATCCTCTTTTTGTAAAACGGCAGTCATCGAAAAAATTTTCCATCGGAGATGAATTGATTGTTCAGGTAACTAAGGACGATGTTAAAACAAAAGCGCCGGTAGTCAGCACCTGTTTTTCCTTGACAGGAAGATATATTGCTTTGGTTCACGGAGGAAGCGGTGTACAAATATCAAAGAAAATCCTGAAAAAAACAGTAAGAAATTCTTTAAAAGAAAGTTTGGCTCCATATATCAAAGACGGGTTCGGTCTTGTTGCCAGAACAAATGCCGTACAAGCATCGAAAGAAGAACTTGAGAAAGAAGTAACGCAGCTTTTAGCTGAATATGAGGATATTTCCACTAAGGGAATTCATCAGGCAAAATATACACTGTTACGACAGGAACTTCCTGCCTATCTTGTTCAGTTACGGGACAATAAAGAACCGGTCATTGATAAGGTGGTTACAAACAATGTTTCTGTTCATAAAGATGTTGAAGCATTTATAGAAAAGTATAATTCTAATATTATGTTAGAGTTTGCGGAAGATGCTAATGATTTAGTTATCCGTTATAAAATCAATCATTTTATGGATAAAGCATTAAACCGTACCGTATACTTAAAGTCCGGTGCTACTATAGTGATTGATCCGACAGAAGCGTTAACTGTCATTGATGTGAATACAGGTAAAGCAATTTCAGGAAAAAAATTAAACGAAGATACATTTTTTGCCATCAATATGGAAGCTGCAAAAGAAATTGCTGCACAAATCAGATTGCGTAATTTGTCCGGTATTATTTTAGTTGATTTTATAAATCTAAATAATCCGGAAAACAAAGAATCGCTAAAGGAAGCGTTGAAACAGCTGTTTAAACAGGATTCCGTGCAAACAGAAGTGGTGGATTTCACTAAACTCGGTTTGATGGAAATTACCCGTAAAAAGGTATATAAAACATTGGTAGAGCAATTAGACGATGCACAATAAAAGAAAGGTCGAAACTATGGAAAGAAGAAAATGTATTGGTGTGTTTTTAGGACAACCACAGCTTCCTTTTCAGGCAGAACTTTTAAAACATATCAGAGACAATGCATTTGCAGTTGGATGTAATGTTGCAGTGTTCTCTGCTATGATATACACAGGCGGATATCCTTATTTCCAGGACGGAGAAAGTCAGAATGTTTCTCTTGCAAATTTTGATATTATGGATGCAGTTATCGTAGTTCCTGATACCTTACGTGCAAGCGAAAACGACGGCAAAGAAATTATGGAATATATCAAGCGTAATTTTTCCGGACCTTGTGTTGCCTTGGATATAGAGGCAGAAGGTTACAAGCAATATTTTTGCGATGATACGGATTCCGTTGACTTTGTGGTTTCACATTTAATCGAAAAACATCAGTGTACAGACATTGCTTTTATGACCGGATTCGAAAACCATCCGCATAGTATCAGCCGTTTAAACGGATATTATCAGGCACTGAATCGTCATAATATCCCAATAGACAGTTCCCGCGTTTTTTATGGTGATTTCTGGTATGAAGAAGGAGAGCGGGTTGTAGAAGCTCTTTGTAATTCCGAAAAAGGACTTCCTCAGGCTATTGCGTGTGCTAATGATGCTATGGCGGTCAGTGTATATAAGGCCCTGGAAGCACGGGGCTACCGCATTCCGGAAGATATCCTGATTACCGGATTTGATCATGCCGGAAACGCATCTTCCGGTGATTATCCTATTACATCTGCCATGAGAAATATCGGCGAAATTGCTGATTTGGCAATGCGTTATATCTTCAAGCAATGGGGCCTTACCAATCTTCCGGAATTTAAATCCGAAGAACGCTTGGTTCTTAATGAATCCTGTGGGTGTCACATTGAAAAAAAGCAGGTGTATCAGGTTGCCAGTGCGAATACCTTATACGGTTTTAACTCCAGTTACAATTTTATGCTGGAAGACATGATTTCTTCCGATGATACTCATGCCTGTATATGGAAAATTGACTGGTATGCAAGCAATACCGCAAATTTTTTGAACGATTTTAAGACGTTGCATATGTGTTTGTGCGAAGACTGGAATCAATTAAGTGCTAAAGAACATGATGGATTTTTGACAGACAACGTTATTTTGGCGTTGGACAAGCGCGATAAAAATCCCGGTGACCGGAATGGTGATAACATTAAAGATATCCGTTTTAGTGCCCATACTGTTTTCCCTAGAAAAGAATATTTTCCGGGCTTCGGTGATGTAAGCAAAGAACCGGGCATCTATTATTTCAATGTACTTCATTTCGGAAAAAACTGTTTCGGATATTTGGTTCTTAGTTACGGGCCGGAAAATTCGGATTATGTTTATGATGAAATCTATGTCATGTGGGTACGTAAAGTAAATGCTGCCTTAGAATCATTGCGGCGCCAGTATGCAGTAGAAGCATTATATAAAGAAGCAGAAGAGCGTGCCATTACCGACACCATGACCGGTTTATATAACCGTAACGGTTACAATAAAATGCTTTCCGAAATGATTAAGGAAATTCAGGAAAAAGAAAAGTTTATTTTCCTGTTCTTTGATAATAATGGTTTGAAATATATCAACGATACTTACGGACATGTAGCAGGTGATGATGTGATTTGTCAGACCGCCCGGGTAATATCGAAAAGGTATTTTCCGGAGGCAAGAAAAGAAGTGGATTTCCGTATTGGCGGCGATGAATATGTCAAGCTGGTTCTCGGTAAAGTAAACGGACAAATGGCAAGAAACTGCATTTCACAAATTCATGCAGCTTTGGATGAAGTTAATAATGACGGTCAGAGAGAATATCCGATTTATGTGGCCGGTGGCTTCCAAATGTATACTCTGGATACTATTTTATCACCGGATGATATCATGAAATTTGCTGATGAACAGATGTATATTAATAAAGAAATACTAAAAAACAAAACAGGATTTCGTCCGGTCAGAAAAAAATAATAAGATTGTAAATATTTTTGCTTGACATATGGTAAAATCTATGTTATGTTTTATGAGTATGCCGCACAACGAGGTCGAAGTCTGTCCTTTTGGAACAGCACCAAAGTTGGCGAGTAATGATAATAGGAGGTGTGCCATATGTACGCAATTATTGCAACAGGTGGTAAACAGTACAAAGTAGCCGAAGGCGATATCATTAATGTAGAAAAGCTTGGATTAGAAGCAGAACAGACTGTTACATTCGATGCAGTTATCACTGTAAATGATGGTGATGTTAAGGTTGGCGGTAACGTTAGCGCAACTGTAATCGGCGATGTTAAGGGCAAGAAGGTTATTGTTTACAAGTACAAGAGAAAGACCGGATACCACAACAAGAATGGTCACAGACAGTCTTACACAAAGGTAAAGATTGAAAAGATTAATGCTTAATCATGATTGAAATTACAAGGATTAAAAACGAACAAGGTGAGAACGTAGGATTCCGGTGCCTCGGACATGCAGGATTTGCAAGACACGGCAAGGATATTGTTTGTGCAGGTGTTTCTGCACTGGTTCTCAATACTATCAATTCAATAGAAGAGTTTACGGAAGATAAATTTTCCTGTGCGCAGGAAGAAAAATCCGGACTGATTGAGTTTGTTATTGTTTCGGAAGTAAGCAAAGAAGCTTCTTTACTTATGGATTCTTTATTCCTTGGTCTAAAGAACATCGAACATGATTACGGAAAACGTTTTATAACAGTAAAAGCATAATCCTTAGTGGCTATGCGTATTTCTAAAGGAGGTAAAAGGTTATGTTTAAGATGAACCTTCAGTTATTTGCTCATAAAAAGGGCGTTGGTTCTACTAAGAACGGTAGAGATTCTGAGTCCAAGAGACTTGGTGCGAAGAGAGCCGATGGTCAGTTTGTTTTAGCTGGTAACATTCTTTACAGACAGCGTGGAACAAAGATTCACCCAGGTGTAAATGTAGGTCGCGGTGGCGATGATACATTATATGCTTTGGTTGACGGCGTATTAAGATTTGAAAGAAAAGGCAGAGACAAGAAGCAGGCTTCTGTTTACCCTGTTGAAGCTGAATAATGTAACCAACGAAACCCTGAATTCAAGAATCTTTTCCTGGATTCGGGGTTTTTTATTCAAAGTTCGGGAGGAACGTTATGTTTGCTGATAGAGCTGAAATTTATATTCGCTCCGGAAAGGGCGGAGACGGACATGTGAGCTTCCGTAGAGAAATGTTTGTAGCTGCCGGTGGTCCAAATGGCGGCGACGGCGGACGCGGCGGAGATGTTATTTTTGAAGTTGATACCGGAATGAATACCTTAGCTGAATACCGCTATGTTCATAAGTATTGTGCAGAAGACGGTGAAAACGGCGGCAAAAATAACTGTACCGGCCGTGATGGTAAAGATATTGTGTTAAAAGTACCGGAAGGTACCGTTATCCGTGATGCAGCATCCGGCAAGGTAATTGCCGATATGTCCCACGGAAATAAAAGAGAAGTTGTATTACGTGGCGGTAAAGGAGGTAAGGGTAATCAGCATTATGCGACTGCAACCATGCAGGTACCGATGTATGCCCAGCCGGGCCAAAAGTTTTTGGAATTAAATGTTTTATTGGAATTAAAGGTAATTGCTGATGTTGGTCTTGTCGGATTTCCTAACGTTGGCAAATCCACATTCTTAAGCCGCGTAACTAATGCAAAGCCAAAGATTGCCAATTATCATTTTACAACACTAAATCCAAATTTAGGTGTGGTAGACTTAAAGAACGGCGCCGGTGGTTTTGTTATTGCTGATATTCCTGGACTGATTGAAGGTGCATCGGAAGGTGTTGGCCTTGGTCATGAATTCCTGCGTCACATTGAACGTACAAAAGTGTTAATTCATGTAGTAGATGCGGCCGGAACCGAAGGTCGTGATCCGGTGGAAGATATTCGTGCCATTAATAAAGAATTATTTGCCTATAACAAAGGCTTAGAGCATAAACCACAGGTTATTGCAGCTAATAAGCTGGATGTACTTTATGGAGAAGAAAAAGACATTGCAATGGAACTTCTTCAGACAGAGTTAGAACCGGAAGGAATGAAAATTTTCCCTATTTCTGCAGCAACCGGAGAAGGAATTGATGAATTATTATTCTATGTCCATGATATGTTAAAGAATATCCCGGATGAACCAATTGTCTTTGAAAAAGAATTCTTCCTGGATTCTTTGGAAACCTCAGAAGAACCATATTTTGTTGAATATGATGAAGAAGAAGAGGTTTATGTGGTTGAGGGACCTCGTATTGAAAAAATGCTCGGCTATACAAATATTGATTCTGAAAAGGGCTTTGAATTCTTCCAAAAATTCTTAAAATCTAATGGTATTTTAGATGAATTAGAGGCACTTGGTATAAAAGACGGCGATACCGTCAGAATGTACGGACTGGAATTTGATTACTACAAGTAAGTTCAAGATAAGACAGTGACGATATTTTGATGGAAAATTTATTTTCCAAGCAAAATATTGTTGCTGGATTATAGAAGGACGCCGCGCGTCCTTCACTGAGGAAATGCAAAGCATTTACGAAGTGACTTGAACTTACGTAAACAACGAAGGTTCAAACTGAGGAAATGCAAAGCATTTGCGAAGTGGCTTGAACTTACGTAAACAACGAAGGTTCAAACTGAGGAAATGCAAAGCATTTGCGAAGTGGCTTGAACTTACGTAAACAACATATGATATCAGAAAAGGAGGATAAACGCTATGACAAGTAAACAGCGTTCCTATTTAAAAGGACTTGCCATGAATCTGGATCCTGTATTCCAAATCGGAAAAGCAAGTCTTACTCCGGAGTTTACAGAAAGCATTATTGAAATTCTGGAAGCCAGAGAGTTGGTTAAAATAAATGTTTTAAAAAACTGCGATGATGAACCTAAGGAATTAGCAAATGTTCTTGCTGAAAGAACCCGTTCGGAAGTGGTTCAGGTAATCGGACGCAAGATTGTTCTTTACAAAGAGTCTAAAACTAAAAAGAAAATAGAATTACCTAAGTAAAGAAAGCTTATGCAACAGTCAAACCAAAGGAGGAGTGTTATGAAAATTGGAATTATGGGAGGGACCTTTAATCCGATTCATAATGGCCATCTTCTTTTGGCAGAAACAGCAAAAAAAGAAGGAAATTTGGATGAAATATGGTTCATGCCATCCGGTTTACCGGCACACAAATCAAATTCCGAATTGATATCTTCCGATCATAGACTTGCTATGGTACAATTAGCTGTAAATGGGATGGCGAATTATTCAGCTTCTTCCTATGAAATTGACCGTTTGGGCTTCACATACACGGCAGATACCATGGAAGGATTATCCAATGAGTTTCCTGAACATGAGTTTTACTTTATCATCGGTGGGGATTCCCTGATGAAATTTCACCATTGGGTTAAGCCAGAGGTAATTTCAAAACATACTTCGTTATTAGCAGCCGGAAGAAATGGATATTCCGTAGAAGACTTACAGAAGCAGGCAGAGAATTTATATCATTTATTTGGCACAAAAGTTACTCTGATTTCTATGCCGGAGTTAAATATCTCATCGAATGAAATTCGAAACTGTATAAAACATAATCCCGAAGAAATCAGAAAGGATATTCCTGAATCTGTTTATAACTATATTTTAGAACATCGGTTATATCTTTAATATAAAGAAGTGAGGCACGTAACAATGGAAGCATCCAATGAATTTATATTATCACTGGAACAAAAATTACAGAAAGTTTTAATGCCAAAACGTTATCTTCATACCCTTGGTGTAGCTTATTTATCCGCTTCATTAGCCATGTGCCATGGTATTTCCCATCGTGATGCTCTTGTTGCAGGACTTCTTCATGATTGTGCAAAAAATCTACCTGAAGATGATATGTTACAGCAATGTTTAACAATGAATCTGCCGCTTTCTGAGCATGAAAAGCGTATTCCTGAGTTGATTCATGCTGTTTATGGTTCATATTTGGCAAAAGAAGAATATAAAATCGTTCAGGAGGATATTTTACTGGCAATTCGGAATCATACCCTTGGAAGACCCCAAATGAGCAAATTAGAGCAAATTGTTTACTTGGCAGACTACTTAGAACCGGAAAGAATGCAGCCTACCATTCCTTCTTTGGATGAACTGCGTAGCATCGCATTTCAGAATTTAGATAAAGCTACCTATCTGGTAAGTGAAAATTCTATCCGATATTTTGAGTCTACCGATAAAGATACCGACCCTATGACATACAGGGTATATGAATATTATAAAAACATTGTTCGAAAGGAGATACAATAATGGAACGTTCTAAACTGATTGTAAAAAAAGCCTATCAGGCATTAAGTGATAAAAAAGGCGAAGATATTAAAATCATCGAAATTGGAAAATTATCCACAGTGGCAGATTATTTTATTATTGCCAATGGCTCTAATGCGCCTCATGTAGAGTCTTTGGTAGATAATGTGGAAGAAGAGCTGCTGAAAGAAAAAATTCATGCAGAACGGATTGAGGGTGTAAGAAGCTCCGGTTGGATTCTGATGGATTATAATGATGTGGTTGTTCATGTATTTTCCAAAGAAGACCGTTTATTCTATGATTTGGAAAGAATTTGGAGAGACGGCAAAGAAGTAGATGTCGAAACTTTATAATTAAAAAATAAACACTATATACTTTTATGGCCGGCAAGCCGGATAAAAAAGTATATAGTGTTTTTTATTTAACGGAACATACGGAAAAGTCCGATAACTTTACCGAGAATATCAACTTCAGGAACAATGATTGGATCCATGTAGTCATTTTCCGGCTGTAAACGGTAATAATCTTTTTCTTTATAAAATGTTTTTACGGTAACAGAATCTTCGATTAATGCTACTACAAAGTCCCCGTTTTTAGCATGAGACTGTTTTTGAACAAGGATAGTATCACCGTCAAAGATACCGGCATTTATCATGCTTTCCCCTTTTACTTTGAGCATAAATGTTTCCTGGTTCGGCATGTAGTCCATTGGAATAGGAAAGTAGCTTTCAATATTTTCAACCGCAAGGATAGGCTGACCGGCAGTTACTGTACCAACAATAGGAACATTAACAATTTCGCGACGGGTAAGATTAAAGTTATCATCTACAATTTCAATAGCACGAGGTTTTGCCGGGTCACGACGGATATAGCCGTTTTTCTCTAATGTTTCTAAATGAGAATGTACGCTGGAAGTGGATTTTAAATTTACCGCTTCACAAATTTCACGTACGGCAGGCGGATATCCTTTGCTTAAAATTTCATTTTTCATAAATTCTAATATTTCTTTTTGCTTTGATGTGATTTTTCCGTATGACATAATTCGTCTCCCTTCCGGGTTTTATTTTTCATTTACAATTCTATTTAAACACAAGAACATACATTTGTCAAACAAAAGTTCGATTTTTTGTTTAAATACTATTGACAAACGAATGTTCTGTGCTATAATAAGAACATAGATTCGAGAACAAAAGTTCGAAACTAAGAGAATGACTTTATTAGGAGGTGTAATTTATGAGTACTGCACGCACTTTAAAAAATAATAATTCCCATATCACATTTGGTAAATTAGCCGCCATTGTTTTATTTATGGTTGCTTTATTCCTTATTGTATTGTTTGTTTTACCGGAAAGAAGTGCAGCAGCGGGTAATACTACCGGTGGCACCTACACTATTACATCTGTACAAATTAAAGAAGGCGATTCTCTTTGGAGTCTTGCCGAGCAGTATTATACAGAAGAATATTCTTCTGTATCAGAATATATTACAGAAATCAAACGTATGAACGGTCTTACTTCCGATGTGTTATTTGCAGGTAATTATATTTTACTTCCTCATTTTATTACAGAATAAGTACTGGAAACAAAGATTTCACGCAAATAAAAGCCTGCCATAAATTTGGCAGGCTTATTTTTATTCCTGTTTTGACCGATTCCATGCAGGCAGTGGTCCGTCAATTACTGCATGAAACAACCGTTCTGCAACTCCGGGACTGTCTTCATTAATTTGTTTGATCAAATCCTTTGCATATTCTCTCTTTGTATATCCGTCTGCCGGACAAGGGTTCTTTTGAATTGGTAAGTCATATAGATTTTTAAATCCAATAATGTCTGCTTCGTTTACATAAATAAGCGGGCGAATTAACGTAATGTCCATGCGGTCTAAGTAAGTAACCGGAGCAAAGGTATAATATCTTCCTTCATAAATCATTGACATCAACATAGTTTCAATCACATCATCTTTATGATGAGCATATGCAGATTTATTACAGCCAAGACGTTTGGCTTCTTCATTAAAAGCTCCTTTACGCATTTTAGCACAAAGAGAGCATGGATTGGTTTCTTCCCTGCTTTGAAAAATAACTTCTCCAATATCAGTTTTTACCACCGTATACGGAACCTCCAGTTTTTCGCAAAGTGCTTCTATTTCTGAAAGATCGAATCCGGGAAAACCTAGGTCAACAGTAATTGCTTCTATTGTGAACTTCTTAGGATAAAAACGACGCAAACCGGCCAAGGAATAGAGCAGTGCCAGACTATCTTTTCCACCGGAAATTCCAACTGCAATTTTATCTCCTTCTTCAATCATATGATAATCATCTACGGCTTTTCTTGTAAGACTCATTAATCTTTGTAATTTCATAGTTATCATCCTTTTTTATAATCATATTTTTTTCAGAATATCCGTTATTTTGACACAATTATACCATGATTGCTTGATAAATTTAAGATGTTTTTTATGAAATTTATCAATGAGGTTTATACATATGAGAAATCAATATAAAAAAATACTCGTATTTTTATTAATTTTGTCGTTTTCTATCACTGTTTTGCAACATCCACATACCGCATATGCAGCAAATTTGCGTTATTATGACTATTCTACCGGTTCTAATGTGAATTATTCAGGGAAACAAGTTATTTATACTTATAATAGCAGAGAGCTTCCTCTTACATATCCGGGAATTTTAATTAATGGTACGGCATTAGCCGATTATGAAGAATTATTTGTACGTGAATTAGGACTATCGGCAGAACGAAATGGCGATAGTATTACCGTTTCTGACGGAAAAACTCAAATAAAACTTACTCTTGGAAGTAAAAAGGTTACTATCAACGGTGTTGACGATACAATGAGTGTTGCTCCGGTAAAGCTTAAATTTAATGATACTGTAAAGTATTATGTTCCAACACGTTTTGTTGCAGAAACCTTTGGTTACAGCTATGTATGGGTAAGTAATATAAGTACGGTCAGAATCACCAAAACGTTATCGCTATCTGTAAATGATAAAAATCTAATGTACAATGGTACTTTATATTCCGTAAATTATAATAATCATCCAATTTCTGTTGATATGCCGGTTATTTATTATGACGGACAAACAATCGTTCCGGCAAAGCAAATTTTTGAAGCAGCTGGTTGTAAATATACAGAAGAAGAGAATATCATCTCCATTTCAAAAGATGAACTGACCTTATCTTTAGATAAATGCAGTAAAATTGCTTTTATAAATGAAAAGAAGATTATTAGTAATTCCCTTCCGATGCATGTAAAAAATACTGAAAATAACAGAGCAGAGTTATATCTTTCTTTGGAATTTGTGGCTGATATGCTTGGCTTTGAATTAACGTATTCTGATAAAGAAAAACGTTATTCCTTACAAGAAAATGAATTTACCGGGAAAATAGCATTATATCCGGATTTAGTAAGTGGAATTTGTAAAAAAACAGAAGTTAAAGAAGAAATACAGGCAGAAGAGAAGCATCCGGAAACTATTTATTATGAATGGATCAATCCTTCTGATGAACAACCTTGCTTATCAAAAGTATATGCATATCATTTAGATGGTATGGATATTGTAGAATTGTATGGCATCAGAAAAGAAAATATTAATGATTTTTTTGATAATGGCTTGGTTGTTCTCGAATTAAATGGCGTAAGTTCTAATATGGGTACCCAGTTTCATTCAGATTTTACGGCGCCTCATTTAAACTATTCGTTATTAACCGAACTAAATACAAAAATAAAGCTTCATTTTATGATTCCGTTGGAGAGTACCTGGAATATTATTGAACAGGAGAATTTTGTACGTGTCTGTTTTTATAATGAAAATCTGTCATCGGAAGATTTAATAATTTCTTCAGTAAAGACAGAACCAGTGCAGGAACAAGATCAGATACATATTTATCCGGATGATAAAATAATAATTCCTTTACATGAAACAATTCAAAAAACAGATATTTCCGATGAGGATATGTATAGTTCTCATAGATTTGTAATTAAAATATCCGGTAATTATGTAGATTATTTTGAAAAAAATCCGATTATTAATCCATATTACGGAGTCGAAATTCTTAAGCCGGAATATGACATTGTTAATAATTTAACGATGATTTGCTTTGAAACAAATTCTATATACGGCTATACATATTCCTTTGAAGATGGTTATTTGGAACTTACTGTTGGTAAGCCAAATGAAATTTATTCTAAAATTATTGTGTTAGATGCCGGCCATGGGGGAATTGATCCGGGAGCTATTAAAAACGGAACTTACGAGAAAAATATTACTTTTAAAATCATAAATACCTATGTAAAAGAATTATTTGATCAATCTGATATAAAAGTATATTTTACCAGAGAAAATGATGTGAAGATTGACTTATATGAACGTGCAGCATTGGCATCTGAAGTTGGTGCAGATATGTTTATCAGCTTACATCTAAATGCGCATACATCAAGTTCAATACGTGGTACAGAGGTATTTTACTGCAAAGATAATAATAAATCTTCTGAAAGCGGATTTAACAGTTATCAGCTAGCAAAAGCTTTGGCTGAAAATTTAAGCGTTGCAATGGATACCAGAAACCGCGGCGCAACAAAAAATGATTTTGTCGTAATAAAATATAATACGGTTCCTGCAGTTTTAATTGAACTTGGTTACATGACAAATGCCACAGAGCTTTCAAAACTTAAAGATACCGTATATCAGCAAAAAGCCGCAAAAACAATTTATGATACGGTAATTCAGCTTTATAGTGATTATTTATTGCGTTAAACTCGCGTTTAGCGCAATAATGTATATTTAACAAAAAGCAGCTTATCATCGATGATTAATCTGGATAAGCTGCTTTTTACTACTCTTTTTCGTTCTTAATTACAGAAAAACACTATCTGCAGCAACCGCTTTTTAATTCAAAGGATTCACAGTCTGTACATGCTTTTTCTGTAGGATTTACTTCATGAGTACCTACAAGAATGCTGTCAAGGCTGCAATAATTTTCGTCCTTTGCATGATGTGCGCAGGTTTTGATGGTGCATTTAATACTTTCATTTTTCATGATGACTCTCTCCTTTATAGATAAATTTTTATAACATAAATAGTATTTCAAAATAAATTCTTTTTATTCTTATTGCATTGCTTTTTTTAACTTTTTGCGATAAACTAATTTTGTATAGAATTTTTATTGTTTAAACATATACAAAAACAGCGATTAAGTAAGGAAAAATTATGAAAGAACGTTCCTATTACGAAGAAAAGAATATAGAAAATATAAAGAAATTAAGGGAACTGGAAAAAGAACTCCCTCCTTATGTAACCACTTTTTTTCGTGGAATTGAACCGCATACCGCTTCGCGTACCAGGATTGCCTATGCTGTCGATTTAAAGGTGTTTTTTGAATATATCCGGCAATCAAATCCGATCTATAAAGATAAATCCCTTCGTGAATTGGAATTTGATATATTATCTAAGCTACAAGCCGGTGATATTGAAGAATACTTGGAATATTTAAAATACTACATTGGTCCGGACGGCAAGGAAATTACTAATTCGGAATCAGGCATAAAAAGAAAGCTCTCTGCTCTCCGCTCCTTTTATAACTACTTTCATACGCATCAAATTATTGATACGAATCCAACCCTTCAGGTTCGTATGCCCAAATTACACGAAAAGAATATCATTCGCATGGATGCAAATGAGGTTGTGGAGTTTTTGGATACAGTAGAAAGCGGAAATAAATTAACAAAAAATCAGCTCGTATTTCATAAAAAGACAAAAGTACGCGATTTGGCATTAACAACGCTCCTACTGGGTACCGGAATTCGAGTTTCTGAATGTGTGGGGCTGAATATTACTGATGTAGATTTTAATAATGATCGTATTAATATTACACGAAAAGGCGGATATGAATCGTTTGTTTATTTTGGTGAAGAAGTTCGGGAAGCTCTGCTTGATTATTTAGAGGAACGTAAAAAACTGATACCGCAAGAGGGTCATGAAAATGCACTATTTTTATCCAACCGGATGCAACGTATCAGTGTCCGAAATGTAGAAGTTTTAGTGAAAAAATATGCTTCTTCTGCTGCTGTAACTAAAAAAATCACGCCTCATAAATTGCGCAGTACCTATGGCACCCAGTTATATAAAGAAACAGGT
Organism: Lachnospiraceae bacterium; assembly: GCA_017622795.1. Lineage (GTDB taxonomy): Bacteria > Bacillota > Clostridia > Lachnospirales > Lachnospiraceae > SIG299. The sequence goes on along the minus strand of JAGAQI010000015.1, from coordinate 38,741 downwards.
GATATTTATCTGGTTGCTGATGTTTTGGGACATAAAGATGTTAATACTACCAAAAAGCACTATGCAGCTTTAGAAGAAGAACGCAGACGAAGCGCAAAGGATGCTGTTACCTTACGTGAAAAACCATAATATAAAAAGTGAAGCTATTCACAGGACTATTATTTTCCTGTAGATAGCTTCACTTTTTTGTATAAGGACCATATATTATAGGTATAATTATCTTCTTCTTTGTTCCAGTAAAATTTTCTCTAATTCTAAAACTTCTGTAGGTTTTAATTGCTGATTCTTTAAATATTCTGTCAGGAAATTAACTAAAGACCCATTAAATACCTTGTCCAATAATGCATCTGTTTCAATTTGCTGGATTTCTTTTTTTGTAATCGTTGCCCGACAGAAAAAGCCAGGTTCTTCACGATCAATTGCACCTTTGGCGATTAAGCGATTGATGACGGTATAGGTAGTATTCTTTTCCCAACCGATATATTCTTTAATAATCTTTGCAATATCCTTTGCAGCTAAAACCTTGTTGGACCAAAGTAATTCCATTATATTCAATTCACCCTCGTGTAAACGAATATCTTCTCCCATAGTAAACACCTCATAAATGTTCATCTACAAATGTAGATAAATGCTGTAACAAAATACTACCACACTAGAATGCTATTTGTCAATGTCATTTTCGAAACAAAATACAGAATATGACGGTAAATTAATATTTTCGTCGTTTTCTACAAAATTAGAACCGGAAATTCGTACAATATTCCTTACATCATATTGGGAAGAAAAAGAAATCAAACTCTTTGTTTTGCTTTTTCCGTCTTTTTTTATTTCAATCGGTGTAAATGTATTGTCATTTTCATTGTGTAGAACGATATCAATGGATGCCTGGCTTTTCGCTTCCCAGAACTTACAATTCATCTTCTTTTCACGCAAGGTCTGAATAATATAATTTTGTAAGCGTATTTGGCGTTCTACAGAAGTAAGCTCGTTATTTCTTGCGGAATAATTCAAAGAGAAGTCCGGATAAAATAACTTAAACTGCTGCTCATCTTTTCCAAGGCAGTCTAAACGGTATAGCATATTATGCCTTACTAAAAATTCGATGGCATCTTTATACATTTGATAAGTAATACCTTTACGAATTAAGTTAAATTGGAATTTTTGATTTTGTTTCTTTAATTGTTCGTCAATAGTAGAATATACTTGAATACATTTATAAGCAGTCTTCTCTTCTGCCTCATGCTCCATGCCATACAACAGCATTTGTTTTTGAATATGCTGTCGTTCCATAACATTGACGGTGGACTCCATGTCCAAGTATTCATTCATAACGTCCGGCATGCCGCCAATCCATAAATATTCATCGAATGTAGATAATAATTCATGATGAACAATATCCGGCAGTTTTTTTCTGTTTTTGTAATGTGCAGTAATTACTTCCACATACCAGTCTTTTCCTATAGCTGTTAAAAATTCATCAAATTGCAGCGGAAATAACGTATGACAACAAAATTTTTCTTTTGTACTGGCAGATAATACATCATAACTGGATAGAAAAATCCAATACAATTGATTATTGTCTTGCACCTGATGCATTAATTTGTCAACAAATCCGGGGCAATGATAAATCTCATCAAAAACAAACGGAATATTAAAAATCATTTCTTCCGGCAATTCAAAATAATTTGCCAATGCAGATAAGAGCTCGGATTCCGGCAGGGCCTCAAAATATGCCGCCAATTCCTTATTGTGTTCAAAACTCAGATATAAATAGGAATCAAAAAAAGATTTTGCAAATTCACAGGCAAGATAGGTTTTACCGACCCCTTTCATTCCAATCATGTAAAAAGGTTTTCGTTCTTCTTGTTCCATCCAGTTTTGTAATGTAATTATCAGATTTCGTTTCATAAAAAATCCTTCCGATATATTATCGTCTTAATTTTTGAAGTAATTTTGTAAAATAGTCCGGTGTTGGGGCTTCAAATTCCATATATTCTTTTGTTGTAGGATGAATAAAGCCAAGTATTTTTGCATGCAGGGTTTGTCCTTCCAACCCAAAGGAATCTTTTCCCGGACCATATACCGTATCTCCTACCAAAGGGTGGTTTAAACTGGCCATATGAACCCTAATTTGATGAGTTCTTCCGGTTTCTAAACGGCATTCAATATGAGCATAATTATTACCGAGATTTTCTATAACTCTGTAATTGGTAATCGCATCTTTTCCGTTTTTATAATTGATTGCCATTTTTGTACGTTCTGCCGGGTGACGTCCGATTGGTGCATCTACCCTGCCTTCTTCTTCTTTAAAAGAATGATAAACAATAGCTTCATATCGTCTTGTAATAGAGTGCTCTTTTAACTGTTCCGCAAGAAATTGATGCGCAATATCGTTTTTACATACGACAAGAGCACCCGTTGTGTCTTTATCGATTCTATGGACAATTCCCGGACGCATAATTCCGTTAATGCCGGAAAGACTGTCCTTACAATGATAAAGCAGTGCATTAACCAGTGTTCCGGAATAATGCCCTGCTGCAGGATGTACTACCATGTTTTTCGGTTTATTTATTACAATTACATCCGAATCCTCATATAAAATATCTAAAGGAATATTTTCCGGCTCCACTTTTAAGGTTTCCGGTTCCGGAAGAAGTAGTTCTACTTCCTGACCGGCAGAAACCTTGTAATTGGTCTTTAAAACGTTTCCGGATATAGTTACATTCCCGTTTTCAATTAATTTCTGAATGTAAGTTCTGGAAAGCTCTGTAAGATATGCAGACAACACTTTATCAATACGGATGTCATCATATTCCTCTTCTATTTCAATTTTCATCAGATTCTGCATCTGCTGCATCGGAGATTTCCTTTCTTTTTGGGGATAAAAATGTAAATTCATCCTCTTTATATTTCGTAAATGTTAGAAGTACCGTTAAAAATGCGCACACTGTCAAATAACAGTCAGCAACATTAAAAATCGGGAAATTGATTAATTTAAAATACAAAAAGTCAGTTACAAAACCAAAGAAAACACGATCGATAGTATTTCCGATGGCACCGGCAATCATGACTACCAAAACCCAGAATAACGGAACATACTCTTTAGTTTTTGGCATTTTTACATAAACATAAATCAATAGTGCAAAAATAAAAACAGAAGCTAAAAGTAACACATCTACCTTGCCCTGTAAAATTCCCCAAACAGAACCACGGTTTTCATGATAATGTAATTCAAAAACACCTTCCCATAGGGCAAAAGGTGCTGTCTTTAAATAGGTTCTGGCCAATACCTTAGTTATTTGGTCAAATAACACCAGTACAAAGCATACAAGAATATGTGCAAGATACGGAAAACGTTTCATATTATTGCAGTTCTCCTTTCAGATAGTTAATTGCTGCATTCATTTCGTCTTTAGTCACATCAGTCGTAGTATAACAGCTACCGACAGCATCCAAAAGTACAAAACGAATTAAATTTCCTTCTTTTTTCTTATCATGGAAACAATTATCAATCACACAATCATTATTGATATCTTTATAACGCACCAAAAGCCCGTAGGATGAAATTAAATCTTCCATGGACAGAAGTTCGTCTTTTGTAATATTTCCTCTTAAAAACGAAATATAGGACGCTGCAACCATACCCAAGCCAACACAGTGACCATGCAACAAGGAGAAATCGGCAAACTTTTCTATTGCATGACCAATGGTATGACCAAAATTCAAATGTGCACGCTCTCCTTTTTCCTTTGGATCATTTTCCACAACCTGTTTTTTTATTTCCTGGCTTCTGAAAATCATTTCTGTAACAGCTTGTGTATTTAAATTAAGAATTTCCTCACGTTTGGAAATAAGCATGTTATAGTACTGCTTGTCACGAATCAAGCTGTGTTTAATGATTTCTCCCATGCCGGAGGAACGCTGAGTTTGGTCTAATGTTTTTAATACAGAAAGATTTACATATACCAAAGACGGCATATGAAAAGCACCTACCATATTTTTATAACCGCGAAAATCCACACCTGTTTTTCCGCCAATACTGGAATCCACCATGGAAAGCAATGATGTCGGTATTTGAACAAAACGGATACCACGCAGATAAGTTGCCGCCGCAAAACCCGTCATATCACCGGTTACACCGCCACCTAACGCAACCAAAACATCAGAACGGTCAAATCCTTTTTGAATTAGGAATTCGTATAAATCGGTAATGACATCCAAAGTTTTATTTTCTTCTCCTGCATGGAAAACAAAACGATATACTGCTGCAAAATCTCCTGATTGCAAAAGATTTTGTACTTCCTCTCCGTAAAGCGCATCTACATTGGAATCAGATACAATACAAAGTCGCTTGCCGGACATTTGAAGCGTAGACAGGGAATCTGCCAGATTAAGAAAAGAATCATGAAGTTCAATGTTGTAGCAGTGGGTTCCGTTATATAAAATTGGTAAGGTTTTTAATGGTTTCATTTTCATCCCGCCTTGTAGTATGTATTATTCTGCATCGGATGCAACATTGGTAAAGCTAATGTCTATTTTCGGAAGATCTTCTTCGTTAAATTCAGGTTCTTCTTCCTGAGCAGCTGCTGCATTAGAAGTTGTAAGTGAATCTAGTTCAACCGTTGGTAAATCCATTACGTGAATCTGAAAGCTTTCGGATTCCAACAGTTCCATCTGGGATTTTGCTAAGTTTTTAAACTGCAACTTATAGGTTTCATATTGCTGGCATAACTGAACAATTTTCTGATGAATACGTTCTAATTCACGCTTTGCGTCACTGACAAGGATTTCTGATTTTGTCATAGCCTCTTTTTCGATGGCGTGCGCATTACGCAACGCGGTTTCCTGGGTTTCTTCTGCAGTTTTCTGAGCAAGCATCAAAGCCTTCTGCATAGTTTTTTCAATTGTTTTATAGTTTTGGAGTGCTTCATTTAATACATTTACTTTATCCGTAAGCTCCATTTTTTCACGGTAAAGAATTTCATAACTGTCTACAATTTCTTTCATAAAAGAATCCACATCTTTTTTATCATAGCCTAAACCTCCGGATTTAAAGGCTCTGTTTTGAATTTCAACAGGTGTTAACATACATTCATCCTCCTTGTTTTTTTCTTATGAAACATATTTGTTTATTGATACGACGATTCGTCCTTTTTTTGTCATGTTTTTGATTTCATTTACGATAAAACGCCCTTTGCCGCGGACAGATACAATATCTCCTTCTTCCAACTGCATCCCTGCTTTTGCAGCCAGGCGCCCGTTAACATAGGTTTTTCCGCCATCAATAAATGCAGTCAGGGAACTTCGGGAAGTTTGGAATGCCACAGATAAGAAAGCGTCCAGTCGAAGGGATGCAACCGTACTGGAAATTTCTTTCAATTCAGGAGCCAGTTCCTCTTCCTCCGGTATACAAATTTCACAATGTACTAAGGTATGCTTGACCGTGCATAATTCTTTACAGATAAATTCCGCGATGGATTCCGTGCAAAAAACATATGCCTGCTTTTCTTTTACATAGATATCACCTATTTTAGATCTGGTAATGCCTAAATGGAGCAAGGCACCAAGAAAATCCCTATGTGTCAGTTTTTCACTGAATTTTAATGAAGACGGCGTGATGCAAATACATACAATCGGAAATAAATAATACTCGTCTGCAGTGGTTTGTTTTAAACCGTTAAATGCTTCTCTTCCATCAAATGCAATGCAAAAACGTTCTGCACTCTTTATACCTCCGTAGCAGGAATAGCTGACGGAAGGGAACTCTCTGGAAGAAGAATAAAATAAATTCTGCTCAGCCAGCCCAAGGAAATCGGTGTATACCACAATCTCTTTTTGATATGCTAACTGAGCGGATTCCAAAAGTCTTTTTTTAGTAAATAATTCTTCTTTTTCAGTATTCATATTACTTTTTTAATAAATCAGGAATTTTAAACCCGGTTGTTTCGGAAATCATTGCGAAATAATCGCCACTAATATCCACTTTTGCAGGAGAAATGCAGAATATACAGCCGGAAATCTGATGAATCTTTGCATCAAGTGCATAAATTGCTCCTGAAATAAAATCCATCATTTTCTGAGCCAGTTCAGGTTCTACTTTTTCCAAATTAATAATAATTGCTCTTTCCTGCTTTAATAAGTCACAAATTTCCTGAGAATCATCAAAACTGGATGGTTGACGGATAATTAACTCTAAACCGGATGCGGATGCAGAACGCATTGGAACAGGCTGATGCTCCGGACGGGTTACGCGTCTTGGCTGCTCGTAAGGTTCCGGTTCTTCATAACGCATTTGAGAAGAACGCATTTGTTTGGTTTCAAACCGTTTTGGTTGCTGCGGTACCGTTTGCTCCTTGGCAGCAGCACTTTCACGTTCCATACGTTCACTTCTCATAGTTTCCCGACGTTTTACCACCGGTTCATCATCTTCTAAATCATCATCAAAATCATCTTCATCAGATAATTTTAAGGAATCTAAAATGCTTTGAACAAATTTGTTTGCCATAGTATTCACCCTGATTACTGCTTATTGCAGATAATTCCTTTCACCAAATATTCCTGTTCCGACCCGGACCATGGTAGCTCCTTCTTCAATCGCTACTTCAAAGTCAGAAGACATGCCCATGGACAAAGTATCCATACAAACATTATCAATGTTTTTGGCATTTATGTCAACCAGTAATTCTTTCATTTTTCTAAAATAAATTCGATTTTCTTCGGCATTTTCCGTATAAGGTGCCACTGTCATCAAACCTCTGATTTTTAAATGAGGAAGCTGCGACAACTCAAAAATTGCAGATAACAATTCATCGACAGAAAAACCATGTTTTGTTTCTTCTTCTGCAATATTAACTTCCAGAAGAATCTCCATAATAAGATCCTTTTTTGAAGCCTCTTTTTCAATTGACTTAGCAAGATTTACAGAATCAACAGAATGAATCAGGCATGCTGTGCCTGTAACATATTTAATTTTGTTACTTTGCAAAGTTCCAATCATATGCCAGCGAACAGGCTCCTTCATTAATTTTGCTTTATCACGAAGTTCCTGAGGCTTGTTTTCTCCAAACTCCCGCATGCCTGCCCGGTAAGCTTCTTCTATCATGGAAAGCGGTTTTGTTTTACTTACAGCAATTAGAGTGACCTCTTGTTCCTGTCGTCCTGCTCTTTGACATGCTAATCTGATTTTTTCCTGTACCAGTTCTATATTTTCTTTTATCATGATAAAATTATCCTTTTAATATATTACTTTATCTTCGACTGCAGCGGATGCATCTAAAACAATATGATCATAGGCTGCTAATCCGGATTTGGAATTTTTCTTTACAAGAACATATTCATTTTCCGTCTTCAAACGTTCAATACGTTTAAACACGGTATATCCTTTGTTAATATTAAATACACCTTCCAGCTTATTGATAAAAGTGTATAACATAACGCGGGATGACATGTCCGGAAGTGAAATATAGGTTTCTTTCGGAAAACTGTTGCCATCCACATAGTAAAAGCCATCGGTTTCATAAAATATTTCCACCGGTTGGAAGGTATACTGTGTTGTACCTGTCTCCGTATTAAACTCTTCTACCAGAATACCTTTTGTTTGTTCATTTTCATTACCGCCAAGAACAAGATATTCTCCCGGAATACGATAATAATCTTTAAATGTGATTGCTGTTTCCGGTATTTTTAAACCTTCCATATGCTCCAGTTCAAATTTTACGTTCAAAAAACGTTCGGAGGTATAGTTTGAAAGATATTTACTCATGCTGATTTCAGCAAAACAGGAGTTATCCTTCCGGTAGCAATTAATCGGTGCCGTTACTTTTAAATTATTATTCAAATAAAACGTTGCCGTTTCTTTGCCTAACAGCTGGCCGTACAAGGTATCATTTAAAAGCACAATAATCGTCCAGTTATCACCTGTAATCATTTTATAAACCGGAGAATTTGCTGCAATTAAATCCGTACTATATAAGGAGCCCGAAGTTTCTTTGTTTTCAAAAGAAGCTGCAGAAATATCCTGGATGGTATAATCGGTAAACTCATCCACCATATAAGAAATAATTCCGCTTTTTTCTGTAGATACCACATGAAAGTTGGAAATAATACCTGTAGAAGTAACAATCTGGTTCAATTCTTTCATCAGCATTGTATCGATTAAACGCTGATATCCGGTAGCAATGACTGTTTTTTTTGCGGCAATTGATTTTTCGTTTTCAGAGTAAATCAAATTTTCCTGCAATAAAAGCTTCAGGTCAGCTAAATCCGAACCGGAAAGTTTAATTTCTGTAGTATTTCCGGATAAAAGATTATACATATCCCGGTTACTGTCAATTGAATAAACCGTACTGTTTTTAGCAACACGGGAACCTTCTCCAAAATAATAATTCAAATAACCGGCAATTTCAGTATATACTAATTCTTCCTCCCGAAGAATGATACCGTCACATTGGGAAGTTACATAGATTTCCCCGGGCTGAACTTCATAAAGCGGTATTTCTGTTTTGGTTAAAAATGTATATACATAGGACACAATATAAAACAGAATAAATAAGAAGACAATAATTCCGATGTGTACATCTTTTCTTTTTTTTACACGAATGATGTTATTTTCCAATGCTTTACACCTTTCTTTAAGTTCATCGTATTGATTATACCTTTTTTTGATGAATATATCAAACAAAAAATGTAAATACTTAAGATAAGATTTTAAGAAAGGAGCCTGCTTTATGAAATTATTAGATTATGCTGCTTTAACTCTTGTAATTATCGGTGCAATTAACTGGGGATTGATTGGTTTCTTCAGTTTTGATCTTGTAAGAGTTCTGTTTGGAGACATGAGTCTCATTTCAAGAATTGTCTATGCATTGGTTGGAGTTTCCGGTCTGTATGCACTGTCTTATTTCGGCCGCTTAAAAAACGAAATGTAGGAATAGAAAAACGGCGGTAATCTTCCTTTAAAGAGGATTTCCGCCGTATGTTCCTATTGATTAATTTTAAAGAGAAACTATTACGCACTTCTTTGCATTTTCAGGTAAATCGCTTTCGTTCTTGGAAATGCTGATAATGAAATCTACATCATAAGTATTGGATAATGCAGTGAGCTTATCAACCATCAAGGCGATGTCGTCATTGTTCATTGGTGCGATGGAAAGAAAACCATCAAGATAAACCTTTGCAAGGTCATTATCCTGGGAAATCAGTCCGGCAATAAAACCTGTAAATTCTTTTGCATCATTTACGAAATAGTCTTTTGCGCTGATAAGACGAATCTTATTGTTTAACTCATACATATGACGATTGTTCTTGTCAATAAAAGCTAAAGTGCCGGTAGTTGTTAACACCTCTGCATTTGCCTTATCAAGCAGAATTTTTGTTTTTCCTTTTCCTTTTTCACCCGCAATAATCTGAATCATAGCCGTCCTCCTTAAAAGTATGTTTTATTTGTCTGAAATTTTTTGGAGCAATTTAATCATACAGGTATATAAGCTATCGTATGATTCTGCACCAAAGATTTCAGCAATATAGCAGTTATTGTTTTGATCCCGGACATACAGGGTTAAGCAACAGCCTGCTTTATTTGTGGTGCCTGTTTTTCCGCCAAGCATTGTAATTCCTTCGGGAAGCTGATATGTTCCCAAGAAAAACTGATTGGTGGACTCAAAAGTAAATGATTTGAGGATTTCTCTTCGCATAACATCCACTTCAATGGAACCTGACTCTATTATACCAAGAAATTCTTCAAAGTTAAAGAGTTTTTGCATAATTAAATAAATATCATAAGCAGAAGTTACATGATTATCATCAGGAAGCCCATGAGAATTACAAAAATGAGTTTTATGAAGTCCTAATTCTTCTGCTTTTTGATTCATAAGAGCTACAAATTCTTCTTCAGAGCCTGAAATATGTTCTGCTACAGCTACAGAAGTGTCGTTTCCGGAATAAATCAGCATACATTTTACTAAATCCCGCAGTAAAATTCGGTCACCGGATTTAAAACCACACATTTTTGCACTTGGAATAACAGGTGTAGTTGCATTTTTACTGATTTCTACCGTTTGTGTAAAATCTAATTCGGAAGAAAAAGCAATCAATGCCGTCATCAACTTTGTAATACTGGCAGGATATATCGTTTCCGTCGCATGATCGGAATACACGACACATTTATCCGTAAGATTTACAAGTAACGCTGCCTTGACCGGAAGTTCCGAATCTGCTATCATTGCTGCTTCCAAAGCGACAATCTGGTCATAAACCGGAACTTCTGTTGGAGTTGGTGATGGCGTCACGGTTGGTGACGGTGTTGGCTTTGTTGTCGGACTTGGTGTTGCCGTAGGAAACGGTGTCGGTGATTCGGTCGGAGCCGTAGTTGGCTGCAACGTCACCATAGGATTCACCGTTGGTTCTATGGCAATCAACGAACTGTCATTGTTGTTCGACGCTGGAACCCCACAGCCTGCAAACAGACATATTATTCCTGCAACTGTTATGATTTTAAAAGCTCTTTTATAAAAGTTTTTTCTTTTCATATTATGTAATTATCTTTTGTATAATTCGCGCCAATCTAAATCGCCACGGTCCAATGCTTTAATCATTAGTTCCGCAGAAGCTAAATTGGTTGCAAACGGAATATTATGAACGTCACATAAGCTGATGACATTGTTAACATCCGGTTCATGTGCCTTTGGAGAAAGCGGATCACGCAAATATATTACCAAATCAATTTCGTTATTTTCAATTTGAGCACCCATTTGCTGCTGCCCACCTAAATGTCCGGCTAAATATTTATGAATGGACAGATTAGTTACTTCCTCTATCAGCCGTCCTGTTGTTCCGGTTGCATAAAGTTCATGCTTGCACAAAATACCGCGATATGCAACACAGAAATTCTGCATCAGTTTTTTCTTGGCATCATGTGCAATTAATCCAATGTTCATTCTTGACACCCCCTAAGTTACTTTTTTGGATATTAGAACAGGCTTATTTCTGACACCTGTTTTTTCTCTGTATTAATCGCAATGTTTAATACTAACCCCAACATAGAATAGCATCCGATTACAGAACTTAAACCATTACTTACAAACGGCAACGGAATGCCTGTATTCGGTAAAATCATGGATACAACACCGATATTAATGAATGTCTGAAACATTAGTATCGCTGCTGCACCGGTTGCAATTACTTTTCCCATAATATCTGTTGCTCTTCTGGCAATAAGCATAATACGAAATACAATAAAAGTAAACAAAATAATTACAATTGCTGAACCAAGGAAACCAAATTCTTCCCCGATTCCGGTGAAAATAAAGTCACTTTCCACAACAGGTACATATGCTGTACCACGGATACCGGTGTCTCCGGTTAAGGTTTTACCCATAAGTCCACCGGAACTCATAGCTTCTACTGCATTTTCCTGCTGATATAATAAATCCGAATATTCTGCTGCATCAGGATTCAATACAGAAAGGATTCTTTTTTGCTGATCAGGTCTCATAATCTGATATTCGATTAACAAATTATTCGGCTGTAAAATATACCAAAACAAACCATAACTACATGGAGCAGCTATTGCTACTACGATAGCAATAATTTTCATGGAATAGCCGGACGCAAAAACCATAACGACAAAACTTCCGAATAATACAATTGCTGTGGAAAGGTCTGTCTGAATCAGTACTAGGAAAGTAGGAATTCCCATAATAACTCCCACAATAATTAATGTACTGAATTTATGCAGCCGTTCTTTTAACAAATCAAACATTTTAGCCATGACAATAATCATGATAACTTTGGTTAATTCAGATGGCTGAAAGGAAAATACATTTTCAATACCTAACCAACGTTTTGTACCATATACACCCATACCAAACTTTGTAAACTTTACCATAAGCAGGAATACAAGGTTAATGAAATATAATGGGATAAAAAACTTTGCCACAAAATGATAATCAAACATTGCCACAAAGATTGCCAGAAAAACTCCGAAAAATACGCCAAGGAGCTGCTTTAAGTATACTGATTCCGGATTTTTTACTCCGGGAATTACCCGAAGTAAATAGGCTCCGGCAGCACCAAGAATAATGGTTGCAATTAACATTCCTATGTCGAATTTTCTAAAATCATATTCTCTTAATTTTTTGAACATGTAAAACAGTCCTTATTTTTTTGATTTCATATCCTTGATTGGAATATTTGCAAATAATGCAGGACCTTCTACGCCTGTTTCAGGATCAGGTTTGTAGTTAATGTTAATATCTAGTCCTTCCAAATCAATTTCTATGTACTTGGAAATAACCGCAATAATATCATTTTTGATTTTTTCCATTACTTCCGGGGAACAACCGGCGCGGTCAGATACCAAAACCAGCTTTAAACGGTCTTTTGCCGCTGAGCCGCTGGATTGCTTTTTCTTAAAAAAATCTGCAAATGCCATTTTATCTTCTCCTCACCTTTTACTTTTTGAACAGCTTACTGAGAAAACCACCCTTTTTATTTAAATCAAGGTATGGAACTTCTTCGCCTAAAATTCTGTGACAAATATTCATGTATGCCTTACCTGCCATGGAGCTGTCACCAACAAGAGGTACACCGTTATTTGTAGATACAATGATATTTTCATCATCAGGAACTACACCGATAAGATCGATGGATAAAATTTCAAGTACATCTTCACAGGATAACATATCACCGCGCTTTACCATATCGATACGCAATCTGTTAACTACCAGTTCCGTTTTCGTGATTTCATTTGCTTCCAGTAAGCCGATGATTCTGTCAGCATCACGTACTGCGGATACTTCCGGAGTTGTTACAACCAAGGCTCTGGTTGCGCCTGCAATGGCATTTTTAAAGCCCTGTTCAATACCGGCCGGACAGTCAATCAGCACATAATCAAAGCTTTCTTTTAATCGGTCGGTTAATTCCTTCATCTGCTCTGGTGTTACGGAAGTCTTATCTCTTGTCTGTGCAGACGGAAGTAAGTAAAAGTTTTCATAACCCTTTACCTTAATAAACGCCTGATTGATTTTACAATTACCTTCAATAACATCAACCAAATTGTATACGATACGGTTTTCCAGGCCCATAACAACATCTAAGTTACGAAGACCGATATCTGTATCGATTAAAACAACTTTCATGCCAAGCTTTGCAAGGCCTGTACCTACGTTTGCGGTTGTGGTGGTTTTACCAACACCGCCTTTACCTGATGTAACTACAATTACTTCACCCATTCTTTGAAATCCTCCAAAATAAATTAAAGTGTAATATCATTAAGAACCGACTTGGTTAACGGCTCTATATAAATATTTTCATCGTTTACAAAGGCTATCCGCGGTTCTGAAATGCCTTTGCTGTTATCGGATGCCCTGGCAAATACATCAGCAATTCTTAATTGAATCGGCTGCATGTCCATAGCTACGATAAAACAGTTCTTTTTACCGGAAGCACCGGCAAATGCGGTTCCCCGAAGTGAACCTAAAATAACAATGTTTCCTTTAGAAATAATGCTGGCCCCCGGATTAACATCACCAATAACAATAACACTGTGCTCGAATTCCAGCACCTGTCCGGAACGAAGATGCCCTTTATAAAATTGGCCGGTGGAAGCGTCAAATTCCATCATTGTTTCCTGTACGGATTTTTGGAATTTTTTATCCTGTTCCGGATTACTATCCACTATACATACAATATGAATATCACAGTTTTGGTGTATAATGTTTACTAATTCATCCTGCTGTTCTTCCGTTAAAAAATATCCTTCAAAACTGACAGCAAGTTTTTCATCCCCTAAGAATTTACCGGCACCGCGAAACTCAGATGCCATATCCTTCTTAATATCGTCATAAGTAGCTTTTGCGTCCAATTTAACACTAATACCATGCTTACTTCCCCTGATTTTTACAGATGAACTCACTGAACTCCCCCTTCCTTACTGGACTTATTCAAATATTCGCGATATTCGCCATTATAATAATATCCGTAGATATCACGACATAATAATCCGGAATAATTTCCGGAATATCCGTTAGCAATAACTGCAACCACGCTGATTTCCGGGTTAGCGGACGGAGCATAAGAAACAAACACGGAATGCGGAGGCATATTGGCACCCTGCTGAGCTGTACCTGTTTTGCCTGCAACTATAACCGGAATGTTTTCATAAGCTCTTCGTAATGTACCGGAATACTTTAAAATAACATTTTCCATGCCTTCTGTAATTTTATTCCATGCTTTATTACTGATCCCCTCAATCTGATTTTCGATTTTCGGAGTCAAAGAACGAATTACATTGCCATCTTTATCTGTTATTTTATCAATCAATGTATATTGATACAAAGTACCTTTTGTTGCAAGAGTATTTGCATATCTGGAAATTTGTAACGGTGTAAAGGAATGACCGTATCCGATAGAAGAACGTACCGCATCTGTTGTTGCAAAACTCGGAGCAGCTTCTCCAAGTTCAATACCGGATGTGTTGTTAAATCCAAATAATCTGGAAGTTTCTTCTAACTTTGATAAGCCTAAGCTATCTGAATACTTTCCGTTTTTATCCGTTGATAAACGATATCCTACTTCATAAAAGAAGTAGTTACAGGAATTCATAATTGCATTGGAAAAATCCTGTTCCTTATGGCCGTTTTTTGAGTGACAGCTCGGAGAAGGTACAATCTTATCAAAAACAACTTTATCATATATGGTTTCATTAATTGTAATAACTTTATTTAATAAACCGGCTACGGTAGTCATCATTTTAATAGTAGAACCTGTAGTGGTTCTCTGCTGGGTAGCACGATTATATAACGGATTAGATTTGTCCGCAAGTAAAGTTGAGTAATATTCCCACTCAATCTTATTAGCCAGCTGATTGGTATCGTAGCTTGGATATGTTACCAGTGCTGTTACTGCTCCGGTATCAACATCCGTTTGAATTACTGTACCGCTGCATGGCTCTAATGCCAACTGACGCGGTGTAATTTCGACATTTTGAATTTTCTGCATCATAAAATCATAGGCAGAAATTCTGCTGCGTTTTACATCATTATAATCCTTTTCGTTATATTCTATCACATTTTGATCAAATAATAAAAGACAAATTTCTTTTCCGGACAATTTATAATTAAAAATTAAATCACGGTAAATTTTTAAGTCAAACTCGCGGTTGTTATACAGCGACTCAAAGGTTGCATCCAGTAAAATAGAATATATTTCGTCGGTGCTGTAATATTCACCTGTAATTCCCAATGCATCCAAATCAACCCATTGACTATTAATACTGTGCGCCAGGAATTGTGCAGCACTGAGTTTACCGTTAACGTAAGCCTGATACGTACTGTCGGAAGAATCCATTCTATCGGAAGACAAAAGTCCTAAATCTATCATTTGGGACATATAATAGGACAAATAGCTTTGCATAGATTCACTCAGTTTACTTTTTAATTTGGTACTTCCGTATTCTAAGTGTTTTTTGAGTCCTTCTACTACGCTGTCACGTTTGTTTTCGTAATAGCCATATACTTTTTTTTCTAAATCCGTAGCAGTTTCCGCATTTAAATGGTTTATATTTATTACATTGTTATTGAACAATGCATAATATACTTCATAAATCGGAACCAAAATATCCTCACTGGATTCCCCTTTTGTTCCGTAATCCATTTCTTCAACAATAACTTTGCCCAAAGTCTCTGCGAGATTTTTTTCTATAATGTAATAATATGCTTTTTGTGTATCAGCATCCAAAGTTAAATATATATTCTGCCCCGGAACCGGCTCAGAAATAATTTCAGTGCTGATTACTTTTCCTGAGCTGTTTAGTGTAATTCTTTCAACACCCTTTGTGCCGGATAAGATGGATTCAAGTTCTTTTTCCAAACCGGTTTTTCCTACATAATCGGATAACTGGTAGGTTCCTGTACCGTCTTCTCCGTTTAACACTTCCAGTTCTGATTCCGTAACCTGGCCTGTGTACCCAATAATATGGGCAAAATACAAGGCATGGTTATATGCTCTTTTGGTACGCTGTACTACAGAAACACCGGGAATTTCACCACTGGATTCGGAAATAGCTGCAATTGTAAAATCATCCACATTAGATGCAATGGTAAGCTGGGAAGATTTATCGACTAAAGTAAAGAAATGATAACGCACTGTTACAATAGCCAACGCTTCTTCCAAAGAATACTCTTCCGAAACCTGGAACATTACACTGGATTTATCGCCAAAGCGCAAGAAATTAAATACTTCTTCTGCAGTTGCATTTTTTTGTTCTTCAGATAATGCATTAATGGAACGTTTTCCGTAAGCATTCTTTTTAAAACGCTGCTCCGCATTACCTGACACATTAAATTGTAATTCGCCGTTTTCATCAAGTTCAATGGCAAAATCTAATTCTATATCATACCCATGCTGTTTTAAAATAGTAACCATCTTATGTATGGATTCATTTTTTGCAGCATTCGTACTGTTCTGTGCACTATCTTCAAGCAACACGGAAAACGATAATTCATTATAGGCAAGTAATTCACCGTTTGCATCGTAAATGAGTCCTCTTGTACTCGGAATATAGCGGTCTACAACTTTATAGTAGCTCTGCTTTTCTTCTGTTTTGCTGCCTTGCACAATTTGTAATTGGAACATGCGTTGCAACAAAATAAATGCCAGTACAGAATATATGATGGACAGCCAAAATAACCGGGACATCAATAGGTCTTTTAATTTTTCAATGATAAATCTAATCATCATGCTTTCCTTCCAGGCGGAGTAATAACCGATGTATTCCGTGGAATGCCGGATACAGAGCAAGGCTTACCAAAACCGTGTATAGCATTCTCGGCAATATAGTATAAATAAAATAAGTTTGCAATTCCAGTTTTCCCCGTAAAAGGAAGAACAAAATGTAATATAAAAGGGAATAGACCAATTCACCGGAAAATACTAATGCACCGGGAACAAAATAATCCCTTTCATAATAAATTTTATGTGCAAAACCGGCCAAAAAGGCTATGACCATGTAAATGACCGCACAAAATCCAACAGTCTCTGAAAAGCACAAATCCAACAGCAGACCTGAAAAGAAACCGGTAAACAACGCTGGAATTTGCCCTCTTGTATAAGAAACCGTAATAACCAAAATCAAAAGACAGTTTGGTACAACTCCAGAAATCCTGATAAAAGTAAACAGGGAAGTTTGCAGTAAAAAACAAATGATAAGTTCTATGAAGGTTACAATCAGTCGTATCACTTATATTTTCCTTTCTTTACTCCTCATCTTCCAATTCAAAGGATTCTTTTAATTCTGTGATAATTAACACCGTATCCAAATGTTCAAAGTCAACCGCCGGAGTAAGATACGCTGTTTTTGTCATATTACTGGAATCTATTTTTATATCGGTAACATAGCCAATTAAAATACCTTGTTGGAATTTGTCACTGATATGAGATGTTACGATTTCATCATTTTCATTAATATCCGCATCAAGGGAAATCATGGAAACTTTTATTCTGCCGTCGGTTATCATGGAATTCAAGTCGCCGGATACAATACAGGTATCCGAAGTTTTTAAAAACATACCGCTGACTTTGCTGCTGTCATCGATTATGGAACGGACGGTTGCTGAATTATTCCGTACGGAAACAACTAATCCAACCAAACCATTTCCGGCCATAACATTCATGTTTTCTTTTATACCGTCTTTAGAACCTTTATCAATGGTAAATACGTTATACCAGCCGTTACTTTCCCTTGCAATGATTCTTGCCGCAACTTTTTTGTAATCCGGATATTTTACATCCAGTTCGTATAATTCCTGTAAACTGTTTAACTCGTACTTTTCCTGGCTGATTTGCTGGTTTTGCATGGTAAGTGCTTCTACCGTAGCCTTTAATTCTTCATTTTCCTTTTGCAGATTCTTTATGGTATCAAAATTATCCAAGCGGTCGGAAACAGAACGTCCCACCACATTAATTCCCTTTTGCATAGGAATGATAAAGGATTCTATTCCGTTTCTGACAGGTTGTAACAGATTAGGAAAACGATAGGAAACAAACACAATAGCTACTGTTATAAATAATAGCAGGAAAAAAACATGCTTCGGTAAAACAGATATTGTTTTTTTGTTATTCCGTCTGCGTCTGTTTCTACTTCTGCGACTTTTTTGCATATCAGCCTCCGTAATAGGTCTGTTTCAGGGAAAACGCGAGACAATCGTACTTGGCGCTATCTTCCAATATTTTGCCAAGGCCGTTTACTACTGTATTTGCAGGATCTACTGCTACCTTAACATCCAGTTCGGTTTCCTTTGCAAACAATTCATCAATCTTTTTAATATTCGCAGAACCACCGGTAATATAAATTCCTGCATCAATAATATCGGAAGAAATTTCCGGCGGAGTTTTTTCTAAAATAATGCGAACCTCATCCACAATGGAATGAAGACTTTCATTAATGGTTTCATATACAAACTCAGAGTCAATTTCTGCTTCAATCGGAAGTCCGGTCATTACATCTCGACCGTATACCTTAATGGTTTCATGCTCCGGATTTATTGCGTAAGCTAACTTCTTTTTTATGGTTTCTGCAGTTTTTTGACCAATGATAAGATTATATTTCTTTTTAACGTTGTTGATAATCAAGTCATCAAATTTATTTCCGCCGGTAGTAACCAATTTACTTAATACAATACCACCTAAAGACATAATGGAAATTTCCGTAGTATCTGCACCGATATTTACTACCATAACACCACTGGCATTCATAACATCCAGACCGGAACCGATGGCATCTGCAATAGGCTTTTCTACTACACGGACTTTTTTCGGCTTTGCCACAGAGCTGGCAGCAAGGTCAAAAAAGGCTCTTTTTTCTACTTCGGTAATATCGGTAGGTGCTGCAACAATAATATCTGCACCGGTAATTTTACCTGTTTTATCTGCTATTGTTTTGAAGGCTTTATTTAAAAGAGAAAGCATATTGGCAATATCTGCAATTACACCGTTTTTAACAGGATACGTAACTAAAAAGTTGTCCGGTGCTTTACCTAACATTTCAAATGCTTCGTCACCGATTGCCATTACTTCATTATTGCATAAAGCAATGATGTTTTTTTCATCGAAAATGACGCCTTCATTCTTTCTGTATATTTTAATCGTGCTTGTACCAAAATCGATACCAAATACTTTTGCGCTCACGATAAATACCCCTTTCATTTTTATTTCTAGTCTATCAATTTATTGTACCACTTTTTCTATTCATTTTCAATCTTTGAATTACAGAAAACTCATAATAGTTTACTGTTATCAAGAATCAAAATTTATTCCGTTTTTCAGATACCCTTCCCCTTTCAGGCTTATGTAGGAATTCTGACCGAGGATAATATGATCGTTTAACGGAATTCCAAGCAAATATCCCGCTTTTTCAATACGCTCTGTAGTAAGTATATCTTCCCTGCTTGGGGTTGGATCTCCACTTGGATGATTATGCAGTAATATAACGGAAGCTCCGTTTTTCTTTAATGCCGCAAGAAATATTTCTCTTGGTTCTGCAATTGAGGCATGTAACGTACCTACAGATAATATTTCATCGGAAAGAATACGGTTTTTACTGTCAAGTATAACTAAAATCAAACATTCTTTTTGTTGATATTTTAATTGCATACTATAATAAGAGACTACATCTTCCGGTGTATTGATTTTTGTTCCGAAAAGACGTTTTCCCCTTGCCATCCGTTTTGCAAGCTCACAAACACATACTAATTGGATTGCTTTTACCCTGCCGATTCCCGGTATGTCTTTCAGTTGCTCCATATCAAAATTCCATAGTGCCTGCAAACCATCCCGACCGCAAAATTCTAGAACTTTTAATGCAATCTGATCTGCTCTTTCCTTTTTTGTTCCGGTGCGAATTAATACCGTTAATAATTCTTTATCGGAAAGATGTTCCGCACCTTCAGCCTCTGCTTTTTCATAAGGTTGCTCAGAAACAGGCAGTTCCTTCATTGTCACTTTGCTTTTCATAAATTCCTCTTTCTCCGTCTCTCCCAAAACGAAGGAATAAGAACCTTTACAGCTTACGATATAAGAAAAATGCTGCTACAATTCCAAGAATACTGGCAATTGTAATTTTAATCTGAAGTCCGAACTGAAGAGTTAACACTCCTAAATCAAGAACCAATGCCGTGCCGTTAGCTCCGGTAAGACCGAAGGTCTGGCCATAGTTTAACCATGACAGCCAGGATACATCTTTTGCAAGGTAACCCAAAAAACCGCCAAGGACGACGCCTGCCAGCATAAGTAATAATAAAACGAGAGATTCTCTTTTCATAGTATTCCTCCTAAGTTAAATATTTAGTAAACCTGCTTCCTTTAATTTCTGTACGGACATCATGATGCCCAGCTTTGCATGATACCAGGTGAGTCCGCCTTGGAAATATACAGCATAAGGCGGTTGAATCGGAGCATCTGCGGAAAGTTCAATGGAAGAACCCTGTACAAAAGCACCTGCCGCCATAATCACATCAGAATGATATCCAGGCATAGGCCAAGGCTCCGGTGTTACATGACTGTCTACCGGCGCAGCTGCCTGAATTCCCTGACAGAATGCAATCACTGCTTCCGGACTTTTTAATGTAACCGCCTGGATAATGTCATATCTTGGCTCACTTCCGTTCGGAATTACCGGATAATCAAAGGATTCATAAATATTTGCGGCAAAAATGGCGCCTTTCAATGCTCCGGCAACAACTGTAGGTGCTAAAAACAGTCCCTGGAAAAATTGCTGGTTTAAACCGAGGGTTGCACCTACCTCACGACCAAGACCCGGCGCAGTTAAACGGTAAGCACACTGCTCTACATACTCTTCCTTGCCGACAATATATCCGCCAATCGGAGCAAGACCGCCACCCGGATTCTTAATTAAGGATCCTACGCATAAATCTGCACCAACTTCGCTCGGTTCCATCGTCTGTACAAATTCACCGTAACAGTTATCGACCATGCAGATAACTTCCGGTTTTATTCCTTTAATGAAAGAAATCAGTTCTCCAATCTGTTCTACGGAAAGCGTCGGTCTGGTCTGGTATCCTTTAGAGCGTTGGATAGTAACCAGCTTGGTTTTTTCATTGATGGCAGCTCTGATACCTTCATAATCAAAACAACCGTTTTCCAGTAAGTCTACCTGCCGGTAGCTGATACCGTATTCTGCCAAGGATGCCGGTGTCGGATTGATGCCGATTACTCCTTCCAGAGTATCATATGGTTTTCCTACCGGAGATAAAATTTCATCTCCCGGTCTGGTATTTGCCGCCAGGGCAACCGTAAGTGCATGGGTGCCGCAGGTTAACGAAGGACGAACCAGCGCAGCCTCGCATTTGAAAATATCTGCGTAAACCGCTTCTAACACATCACGACCAATATCATTATAACCGTATCCTGTTGTGGCTGCAAAATGAATGTCACTGAGTTGGTTTTTCTGCATGGCAGCAATGACTTTCATCTGATTATATTCCGCAATTTGATCAATGGCTTCAAATCGCTCCTTTAAGCCATCCTCTATTTTTGAACAATAATTCAATACACTGTCCGATAGATTTAATCGGCGATACATCTGATATAATTCTGCATTCATGGTATTCTCCTAAAGCTCCTTCTATTTCGTAATTTCTTTTTCTTTTAAAATATTTAATATCATTTCAAGAATTTTTTCATCTTTTTCTTCGAAATCCTGACGGTTGATCCATATCACATCATCTTCTCTTTTAAACCAGGTAATCTGACGTTTTGCGAAATGTCTGGTATCCCGTTTTAGTACATAAACAGCTTCTTCCAACGTACATTCCCCGTGTAAATATGCCACCATTTCTTTATAACCAAGTCCTTGCATGGAAACTGCGGCAGGTGATACGCCTTCCGTCAGTAAAGCTTTTACTTCTTCCACAAGTCCCTGCTCCAGCATAATATCTACACGCTTGTCAATGCGTTCGTAAACCGTTGAACGTTCATCATTTAACACAAAGTAAGCATAATTATACGGCGATTCTTTTTGTTTTTGTTCTTCATTATGATCGGAAATTCTTTGACCGCCGCTCTTTTCATAAAATTCCAAAGCACGAATCACACGTTTTACATTATTCGGATGAATTTCTTTTGCAGCTTTTGCATCTACTTCCTGCAGCCTTTTGTGAAGAACTTCCGCACCCTCTTTCTGTGCAATGTGTTCCAATTCTTCCCGGTAAGATTTATCATCATCATTTTCCGTAAAGTCAATATCATAAAGAACAGCCTGAATATAAAATCCGGTACCACCTACTAAAATCGGGACTTTACCGTTTTTATAGCATTTTTTTATTGCTTCTTTCGCATAGTTAGCAAACAAAACTACATTAAATTCTTCCGATGGTTCTAAAATATCAATCAAATGATGCGGAACCCCCTGCATTTCTTCGGGAAGAATTTTTGCCGTTCCGATGGTCATTCTTTTATACACCTGCATGGAATCTGCGGAAATAATTTCTCCGTTGACTGCCTTAGCCAAAGCAAGGGAAAGTTTGGTTTTACCCACAGC
This sequence comes from Lachnospiraceae bacterium, assembly GCA_017622795.1. Taxonomy (GTDB): domain Bacteria; phylum Bacillota; class Clostridia; order Lachnospirales; family Lachnospiraceae; genus SIG299. The sequence goes on along the minus strand of JAGAQI010000015.1, from coordinate 16,189 downwards.
CGTTGGTCCGGTGAGAATAATTAAAGGTGGTTTCATAGTATACTCCTGTTCCCTTTGAATTAGTAATTACACAATACGTTTGAATTTTCTCTCCAGTTCATATTTAGACATGGAAATTGTAGTTGGTCTGCCGTGCGGACAATGATAAGGATTTTCTAAGGTCAACATATCAGAAATCAACTGCCTTGCTTCTGCTTCCGACATCCGGTGATTTCCTTTTACGGCAGCCTTACAGGACAAAGATGCCACTTTTTCCAGCAGCACATCCGCATTCTTAAATTCCCGATCGGAAAGAAGGGTATTTAATACTTCTGTCAACAGTTCTTTACTGTCTACGGTTACCATATCTGCCGGAATTTCCGTAATTTTATATTCCAGACCGCCGAATTCTTCTATGCCGAATCCAAGACGTTCAAATACGCTAAGATTTTTCTTTAAACATTCTGCTTCCCGCATGGTAAGGGAAAGTATCATTGGCGGCATTATGCTCTGACTAAGCACCTCTTCCTGCTTGCGAAGTTTTTCCATGGTACGTTCAAACAATACCTTTTCATGAGCTGCATGCTGGTCGATGATAAACAGCTGCTCCTCCATTTCAATGAGCCAATAGGTAGCAAACAATTGACCGATTAAGGTAAATTCCTTGCGATTGTCCTTGGCAAGTAAATCTGCAGGAAGAGAAATCTGTTCCGGTTTTGCCGGCTCGGATTTTGTTTCACTTTCCTTTTGTATTTGCAAGTCTACATTTGTAGACTGCGAGATTTCCGGAATTAGTTGAATACCGGGTTCTGCATGATACTCTGCTTTTTCTTCTTTTAAAAATACAGACTCTTTATTTTCCGGTACATTTTCACGGTTTTCCTTTACCACATCATATAAAATCTGCATTTTCTGTTCTGTAGTAGCTTTAGGCTGCTCTGCAGAATGGAATAATTGTTCCCTTCTCTTTACTTCAAAGGGTTCCGGTACGGATACTTTTTGTTGTTGTAAAACTTCTCGTTTTTGCTCCTTCTTGTCCTCTTTTTCAGAAAGCGATACCGGAACAATCATATTTTTACCGGATAAGGTATCCCGGATTACCTGATAAATCGCATGATAAATTGCTTCATTATTAGAAAATCGCAGTTCCATTTTTGCAGGATGCACATTGACATCGATAAATTCCGGCGGAACGGTAATATGAATTGCCGTAAACGGATATTTATGCCCCATCATATAGGATTTATAAGCATCTTCTATGGCACGATTAATAATGGCACATTTTATATATCTGCCGTTGATAAAATAATTTTCCTGGGTACGGTTTCCTCTGGCAATCACAGGTTTTCCGATATAGCCGGAAATCTCAATGCCAAACTCATCTTTTGGATATTTTACAGGAAGCACCGACATGGCAATATCCCTGCCAAAGATATGATAAATGATATCCTTTAACTCATTACCGCCGGTGGTGTGTAATACAGTTTTACCGTTATTCATATATTTAAAGGAAATATCAGGACGTGACAGCGCCATACGTTCCATCAATTCATTGATATAACCGCCTTCGGTCATGGCAGTTTTTAAAAACTTCTTTCTTGCAGGAACGTTATAGAATAAATTTCTTACCAAAAAAGTAGTTCCGGACGGACAACCGGCCTCTTCAAAGGCTTTTTCTTCGCCGCCCTCGATGACATAACGGGAACCTACAAAAGCATCTTTTGTTTTAGTCAGTAATTCCACCTGGGCAACGGCACTGATACTGGACAGAGCTTCACCGCGGAAGCCCAAACTGCCGACCGTAATTAAATCCAGTGCAGTTTTTATTTTACTCGTAGCATGCCGCAAAAATGCAGTGCGTATATCGTCCTTTTCCATACCGCAGCCGTTATCGGTTACACGAAGTAAAGAGATTCCGCCCTCTTTAATTTCAACCGTAACCGCTGTTGCACCTGCATCAATGGCATTTTCTACTAATTCTTTGGCTACGGATGCAGGACGCTCTACTACTTCGCCTGCCGCTATTTGATTTATGGTTGCCTGATCTAATACATTAATAATGCCCATAAAGTTCCTCTTTCTTTATTTCAGTTTCAACATCTCCTGAAGCTCGTATAATTTATTCATGGCACTCATTGGTGTCATCTGTGAAATATCAATACCCTTTAACGCTTCAATTACCTCAGAATAATCATCCGATGGCACTCCAAACAAACTTAATTGTCCCGGTGTTTCGGTTTTTCCTGACTTCTTTGTGCTCTTAGTTTCACTTACTTCTGAAACTTTTTCATATTTTTCAACGGTAGAAATATTGGAAGCATTAATATCATTTTCCGTCAGCTGGTCTGCAATTTCGTAGGCGCGCTTTAATACGTCCTCCGGTACACCGGCAAGCTTTGCTACCTGAATACCATAACTCTTATCAGCTCCGCCTTTGATAATTTTACGTAGGAAAATTATATCCTCTCCCTGTTCTTTGACGGCAATACAATAGTTGTTTACGCTATTTAAACGGCCTTCCAGTTCAGTAAGTTCATGGTAATGGGTTGCAAATAAGGTTTTTGCTCCAAGCTTCTTTGCATCCGCAATATGTTCCACCACTGCCCAGGCGATGGAAAGACCATCATAAGTACTGGTGCCTCGACCGATTTCGTCCAAAATAAGTAGACTGTTTCTGGTAGCGTTTCGCAAGATATTGGCAACTTCCGTCATTTCCACCATAAAGGTACTTTGTCCGGAGGCTAAGTCATCCGATGCACCCACACGGGTGAAAATACGGTCTACAATGCCGATTTCAGCACTTTCCGCCGGAACAAAACTTCCTACCTGCGCCATTAACACAATCAAAGCAGTCTGACGCATATAAGTGGATTTACCTGCCATATTCGGTCCGGTGATAATAGAAATCCGGTTACTTTCATTATCCAGATAGGTGTCATTTTCCACGAACATATCGTTTGGAATCATTTGCTCCACCACAGGATGACGTCCGTTTTTAATATTAATAACACCATTTTCGTTGATAGACGGACGGACATAACGATTCCGTTCCGCTACCAATGCCAGAGATACATATGCATCCGCTTTCGCCACTGCTTTAGCGGTTTGCTGAATACGAAGTACTTCATCCGCAATTTTCTCACGGATTTCCGTGAATAAATCATATTCTAAGGAAAACAGCTTGTCCTCTGCTCCGAGAATATCCTCTTCCATTTTTTTCAGTTCCGGTGTAGTATAACGCTCTGCATTGGCAAGCGTCTGTTTGCGGATCCATTCCTGAGGAACCAACTCTTTATAGGAATTCGTCACTTCCAGATAATATCCGAATACACGGTTAAATTTGATTTTTAAATTTTTAATGCCGGTTCGTTCCCGTTCTTCCGCCTCTAAATTGGCAAGCCAGTGTTTGCCCTCTGTTTTAGCAAGACGTAAGCGGTCAACTTCTTCATTATAACCGGATTTTATGATGCCGCCCTCTTTGATGGTAAGCGGCGGTTCCGGATCAATGGCTGCCTCAATCAAACTTTCTATATCCTGTAAAGGATCGATATCTTCAAAAATTTGTGTCCATTCGGAAGAAGTAAATTCTGCTAATAATGTCCGGATATGCGGCAGCATCTGCAGGGAATTCATCAGGGCAATTAAATCCCTTGGATTGGCAGATTTATAACTGACACGGCTCATTAAACGCTCTAAGTCATATATAGCATCCAAGTACTCTCTCATTTCTTCTCTGGTAATGATATGCCGGTTTAACTCTTCGATGGCATCCAGACGCTCTTCGATATCCTGCTTTTTAATTAATGGCTGTTCGATAAAACTGCGAAGCATTCTGGCTCCCATGGCAGTTTTTGTTTTATCCAAAACCCAAAGCAGAGAACCCCTTTTTTGCTTTTCCCGTAAGGTTTCTGTCAGTTCCAGGTTTCTTCTTGTGGAACTGTCAATTACCATGTATTTGCCCGGAACATAGGTAAGAAGTCTTGTAATATGACTTAAGGAGCTCTTTTGTGTTTCATACAGATAGCGAAGTACAGAACCTGCCGCAATGGTACCGATTTCAAAGTCTTTTAAACCAAGACCATCCAAAGTTCCTACCTTAAAATGCTGTTTTAATTCCTTTTCACAGATTTCTTCATCAAAATACCAGTCAGCAAGCGGAGTTAAAGCAATATTCAAACGGTTTTTCAAATCCGATAAATCCATGCCGGATAATTCCAATGTGGAATTGTAAACCAACTCAGACGGAGCAAATTTAATAATTTCATCCATAGCCTGGCGGAGTTCTTCCACCTGGGTAACATAATAGTCGCCGGTGGTAACATCTACGGTGGACACACCAAAGAAACCATCCAGATAGGTAATACCCATCAGATAGTTGTTTTTAGTTTCATCCATAGCCTGGGTATTTAAATTGGTACCAGGCGTTACAATGCGGGTTACTTCACGCTTAACCAGACCTTTAGCTGCCTTTGGATCCTCTACCTGTTCGCAAATAGCCACACGGTAACCCTTGTTAATTAATCGGTTTAAATATCCGTCCACTGCATGATATGGAATGCCGCACATTGGTGCACGTTCTTCCTGACCGCAGCTTTTTCCGGTTAAGGTGAGTTCCAATTCTCTGGATACCGTGATGGCATCTTCAAAAAACATTTCATAAAAATCGCCAAGACGATAAAACAAAATACAATCCTTATACTGTTCCTTTGTTTCAAGATACTGCATCATCATTGGAGTATATTCTGCCATGATTTTTTCCTCAAGCTTTCTCTAAATTGAAATAAACACACAACTCTACACGTGTAAAAGTACTATTCTTCTATCACATCATCCAGTAAATTATCAGAATCCGCAGCAGTTGTAGCCAGCACATCACACCGCTCATTCTGCGGATGTCCGGCATGGCCCTTTACCCAGACAAATTCCACCTGATGCGGTTCCATGGCACGAAGCAACCGTTTCCATAAATCCACATTCTTTACCGGTTCGTTTTTACCGCGTTTCCAGCCTTTTTTTATCCAGCCTTCCAGCCATTTTTCATTAAAGGCCTTCACAAGATACTGTGAATCAGAGTACAAGGTAACCTCACAGGGTTTAATTAATGCTTCCAAGCCCACAATTGCCGCTAAAAGCTCCATTCGGTTATTGGTTGTTTTTTTAAATCCCTGGGAGTATTCCCGTAGATGTTCGGTTCCGTTACTATCGATATAGCTTAATATTGTACCGTAACCGCCCGGTCCGTCAGGATTTCCTCTGGCGGAACCATCGGTATAAATTGTTACTTTCATATTGTTTCCCATTCTCCTTTATCTAAGAAATGAGCTGCCGTTGCTCTTGCCTGTTTCATAAGTTCTTCCGGATAGCCTAACATTCCAAGAAGCGAAATTGCATTTTGGCTTGTTGCTCTTCCGGTCTTTAATTGATAATCAAACAAAACCTTATCTTCTAAAATCTGTTCTTCAAAATGATAATTATCAAAGTGTTCTTCTAATATATACGTAAGTTCGATATCATGGGTTGCTGCAAACATCAGAGCATTGGCTTTTGCTACAGAATGTAATATTCTTGAAGAAGCTGCAATACGTTCTATTGTGTTGGTTCCGCGAAGAACCTCATCCACAAAACAAAGCACCGGAATATCATCTTCTATGGCATCTAAAATACGTTTTAACGATTTGATTTCCACAATATAATAACTTTCGTTTCCAAACAGATTGTCTGTTAATGCCATGCTGGTATACACCTTAAAAAAAGATGTATGATAGCTTTTGGCACACACCGTATGTATGGTTTGTGCCATAATAGCATTTAGTGCAGCAGCTTTAATAAATGTAGATTTACCGGATGCATTGGAACCGGTAATTAATACTGATTTTTGTGTTTTCATAGTGGCCGGAACCGGTTTTTCTAAAAAAGGATGGTATAATTGCTCTGCAGCGAATTGCTTTTTCGCAATAAATTCCGGAACACAATACTCACCAAGCCATGTTCTAAAAGATGCCACAGCACACATGGCATCTAAAAAACCCAGAGTTTCAAAAACTTCGACAATACGGTCTTTATTCTTAAAATACTGTTTCATCATCTTATTAAAACGAATCAAATCAGAATGAAACAGAATTCGGAAATAATCCAGAAAAAAAGCCATCATGTCTCCGGTTGGATTTTGCGGCGTTACCGCCGGAGCCCCCTTACGGAATGCTTTTAATTCCGTAAGGTGTTCTTTTAAAATGTTGATATAAGGTTTAAGCTCCGAAATATCCTCTTTACTGATTTTTTCAGCATGCTCTATCATACGGATTAAGTGCGTAATCACGGAATAATACAGCTCTATCTCACCTTTTCTTTTATAATAAGTCAGCAAGTTAAAAAGTATGAAACCTATCAAAAGTACTCCGGCCATTCCGATACCGCACGCCAATAAAATAACCGATAAAGAAATACCGGCGATACCAAAATAATGCATGATATTGGATTCCCGACGTACAGTTTCCATACGATCCATATATTCATAAATAGATATTTTTCTGTTTTTTCCGGTTAATGCAAAATGTGTCTGTAATTTCAAACGCGCTTCCGGATTGTTCTGGAAGAATGAAATTACTTCTTCTCTTTCATTTAACGGAGCTTCCTCTGATTTAGGTTCATGAAGCATTGCCCATAGAACTTCTTCCCCCATAGCAGAACCTGTATTATTCAACATAAAATACAGTTCCGTCATATTCAAATCATTCCAAGTAATGTCATCAAGCAAAAAAGAAAGTTCCGTCTTTTTCTTGAACTTATTATCATAATAATATTGCAGGGATTTCAGTTTAGATTCCGTATATTCTTCCTCAGAAATCTGTCCCCAGCTTTTCCGAAGCTTTATCAACAGCCGCTCTCGTTCTTTCTTTTTATCATAGAGGCCTTTGATAAAAAGAAAGAGTATCATAATGGCAATAATCCATAAAATTTCCATTCAAAATTTCCTCCAAATCAATAAAAATCCACTATCCATGATACCACAAAAAAAAGCAGTTGTCGAGAAGAACAACTGCTTTTTGAAGTATTCTTTTTTAATCATTAATAATTCTTCCACATTTTAAGATGGAATAGAAATACATACTGGAAATCGCAATTCCCTTATAATTTGTACTGGAATGGATAACCTGTCCGTTACCAATATAAATTCCTACATGGTTGATGTAATTATCCTTTACTCTTCCGTAGAAAATCAAATCACCCGGCTTTAATTCGTCAACAGAAATCTTTTTGTATTTCTTTGCCATATCGCGGGATACTCTAGGTGTTGTATAGCCAAAATGCTTATACACCTGCTGTACAAAACCGGAACAGTCAATTCCCTTGGTTAAACTATTGCCGCCCCATACATACTTTGTACCAATCCACTTCTTTGCATAATCACAAATATTTACACGAAGTTCAGATACATCAGGACCGTAAGGGGTATATTTACTTGCCCAGTTTAATTCATAAGATACGGTAACGTAATCTGCAGAAACATAAGCTACTGCGTCTGCATTTTCATCATCATCTATACGAACTTCTACCCAAATCTGGGAAGTGTCATCTTCTTTATTGACAACAACTTCTTTGGTAACCACCAAGCGCTCGCCTGCTTTTACCTTTGTAATAATATCTGCATCTGTACTAGGAGATGTACGCACATTTAATGCACTGACTTTAGAATTTACGGTTGCATATAATACAGCGGATTCCATTGCTTTGGCTACGGCTTCATCACCCATAATTAAATATTCTGCAAAAGCATAGCCTTCTACTTCGCCGGATTTGATTTTTGCCCATCCGTTTTCATCAATGGATTCTACAATACATGCACCCTCTTTGGCAAGAATACCAACCTTCTGTGAAGAAGAGCTTGGTTTTTTTCTGATATTTAAGGAACTGTTAACATTTGCAATTGCAAGATTTTCCGGAGCCTCATAGGAAGTAGCAAAAAGCTCTGTCGTATCTGCTTCTTCTTCGGATTTAATGCTGGAATAATACTTGTCCAATAATTCAGTAAAACCACCGATGGAATTATCTCCATCGACCACATCCGCTTTTACGGACATTAGCGGTCCTTGAGCTGTTAATACTCCAATAATCAGCAGACATACTGCCTTTTTCCATGTTTTTTTCATCGGTTCCTCCAAGAATAATAGTTAACAATTTTTCGGGCAATTTGTTACATTTTACATGCAAGCCACGCAAAAAATATTGTTATGTATATAAAATGTTACATAAATATTAAATTTATTACGTGCATATTATAGCAAACTGCCCAAATATTGTCAACTGTTTCTCCGATATTTATTCTACTTTCGTAGTGAAAATTGTTAAATTATGATACAAATGAAGCCACGATTGCTGTCATTCACAATTTTTTGCATCGTATTTTGTAATTTTTCCCTACTTTCCTTAGAAATATTCCCGATTTTCTCCTGGATACCGTCTTCGATTAACTGTCTGACCGTTTTCCCGAAAATATTTGTTTCATAAATACCGTCATTTCCCTCAGAAACCTGTTGTTTCATATAGGCAATCAGATCATTTGCCTGTTCCATGGTACCTACAATCGGTGCAATTTCAATTTCAATATCAGCCCGTATCATTTGGGTAGATGGTGCGGTTGCTTTTAATTTTACTCCGTATTTGCTTCCATGCTTCACAAGTTCAGGATCCGAAATTCTGATTTGATCTGCCTGCGGGTATACCACTCCGTATCCTTCCTCTTTTACCTCGTTCCACGCAGTTCCTACACTTTCACATTCTTTTCGTGCGGAAGACATCGCCCGGACAGCGTCCAAAAATTCTTCTTCATTTTTAACAGAAACGCCGGTAAGTTCACTTAACATATTGTAATAATATTCTTCTTTTATACGGATGATAATGGATACTTCTCCGTTTTCCCTATGTAATTCTTTTATTTCAAATTGATTTATAAATTCTCCGCGACAATTGTTTTTCACACTTGTTACATCTTTCATAGAAGAAATTAGTGCAAGATAACTCTTCACAGATGAAATAACACCTTTCTTTATTTCATTTTCCTCAGGCAAGAGCTCAACCCATTTCGGCATAGAAAAATAAAGAATATTTGCCGGAAAAGATGCAACTATACGGTCCATAATCCCCGTAATATCCTCAGCGCTTAAAGCAAGACAATTTACCGGTATCACCGTGGCATGATACTGTTCTTCCATTTGAGCAGCCAATTCTTTTGTTTCTGCTGCATTTGGATAAGCCGAATTAAGTAATACTACAAAGGGTTTTCCAATTTCCTGTAATTCCTGTATCGTCTGTTCTTCCGGAAGCAGATAATTTTCTCTCGGAAGTTCTCCAAAGGTTCCGTCTGTTGTTACCACAATACCAATAGTAGAATGATCTTCAATTACTTTTCTTGTTCCGATGGATGCCGCCTCCGAAAAAGGAATTTCTGCAGAATTCCACGGCGTTTTTACCATACGCTGGACATTTTCTTCCATGTGTCCCAAGGCACCTTCTGTCATATATCCTACACAATCTATCAGTCGCAATTTCAACTCAGAACCGTCTTCCAATACAATTTCTGCCGGTGTCATCGGTATAAATTTCGGTTCTGTTGTCATAATGGTTTTACCATTTCCACTTTGCGGTAGTTCGTCATTAATTTGTTGTCTGATATGAGGTTCTGCAATGTTCGGTAAAACAAGCACATCCATAAATCTCTTTATAAATGTGGATTTTCCGGTTCTAACCGGCCCTACAACACCTAAATATACTGCACCGTTTGTTCTTTGCTGTATATCTTTATAAATGTGAAAAGAATGATTTTCCATAGGCACCCTCCTGATTATTTTTCTATAATGTGTCCGGTAGTATTTGTATACTATATGCCTATCAGAATAAAAAAATTACTCTTACATCCAATAAAAAAGCAAACCTTACAGTGACTCTCCCATAGCCGGAACTGTAAGGTTTGTTTTTTTACCACTTTAATGCGGTATGCTCTTCTGTTTTTTCACGAATCAGCAAATCATAAATTGCTTCTTTCACCGGCTTATCTTCAAACAAAACAAGATTCACCTGCTCCACAATCGGAAGTTCTATATTATACTTTTTACCAAGCAAATAAGCTGCTTTTGCAGAATAAACGCCTTCGACTGTCTGCTGAACTTCTTCCATAGCTTCTTTTGCAGTTTTTCCCTGCCCGATTAAGAAGCCGGCATTTCTGTTACGACTGTGTTTACTGGTGCAGGTAACCATTAAATCACCCATACCGGAAAGTCCGGCAAAGGTTTCATATTTTCCGCCCATTGCAACACCAAGTCGTGAAATTTCTGCAATTCCTCTGGTCATAAGTGCTGCTTTGGTATTGTCACCAAAACCTGCACCGTCCAATACTCCGGCAGCAAGAGCAATAACATTCTTTAAAGAGCCGCCAAGTTCAATACCGATAACATCCGGACTGGTATATACGCGGAAAAATTCTGTCATGAAAGCGTCCTGAATTTTATCAGCAACATCCTTTTTCTTTGCTCCGGTTACAATAGTTGTAGGAATTTTTCTGCTGACTTCTTCTGCATGGCTTGGTCCTGATAATACAGCCACCTCAGCCTGCGGTATTTCATCTTCAATTACTTCGGTAAGCGTCTTTAAGGTTGCTTCCTCAATACCTTTAGCCACGTTTACAATAATGATTCCTTTTGGCAGTTTATCCGCTATACTCTTTGCAGTTTCCCGTACAAAAACAGAAGCTACTGCCATAACTATCATTTCCGGTTCCTGTAAAGCTTCCTCTAAATTAGCGGTAAGTTTGACAGAATCCTGCAGAACAGCGCCCGGAAGATTTTTTATCTCCGATCTGTTGTTTTCCAAAGCTTCAATTTCTTTCGGAAGCTTCGACCATAAAGTTACTTCGTGTTTATTTTCAGCAAGTAATATAGTAAGGGCAGTTCCCCAAGTTCCTGCACCCAATACAGATATTTTCATGTTGATAGTTCTCCTATTTATTCTTTCTTTTTGGAACCGATTTTGTTTTCTGTTCCCTGAAGCAGACGCTTAATATTGGAGCGATGCATAAAAATGACAGATACCGGGAAAGCACACGCAATCAATGCCATATGAAGAGTCGCATCATGTACAAGCAAAATCCATCCAAAGAAAAACAAGGAAACCAGGATGGAACCAACCGATACATACTTTGTAACAGCAACAATTAAAACAAAAATCAGAATTTCCGGAAGAGCCATCCGCCAGTCAAACATTAAAATAGTGGCTGCCAGACAGGCTACCCCTTTTCCGCCATGAAAATTCAATGTCATTGGGAAATTATGTCCGATAACAGCACCAAAAGCATAATACAACACTAAAAGCTGATTTTCATAGGAATAAGGTGCATACTGCGGAAACAACAAATAACGAACAATCAATACCGGTACAATTACTTTTAATACATCCACCGCAAAGGTAATAACAGCGGCTTTCCATCCCAGGGTTCTAAGTACATTGGTTGCACCCAGGTTTCCGCTGCCGTGCTCTCTTACATCAGTGTTATAAAGTTTTCCGGCCACATGTCCGCCGGAAATTTCGCCAAGAATATAGCCTGCCAGCAGGCATAATAATATGGATTGAAACAGTAACATAGTTATTCTCCCAAGCTAAATTATTTTCCGTCTTTTTCAGAACGCTCTCTGATAATAAACTTTAAAGAGGTTCCGGAAAAGCCAAAGGCTTCTCTGATCTTATTTTCAATATATCTGACATAGGAAAAATGCATAATTTCTTTATCATTAACAAAAATAACAAAGGTTGGCGGTTTTACTGCAACCTGAGTGATATAATATAGTTTTAAACGTTTACCCTTATCAGATGGTGGCTGCTGTAAGGACACTGCTTCCATCATGATTTCATTTAATACGCCGGTTCCGATTCGCATATTCTGATTCTGGATAACAGTTTCGATATGTTCAAACAACTTATGCATACGCTGACCGGTTAATGCAGAAATAAAAATGATATCTGCATAAGGCACAAAGGAAAGCACTTCTCGGATTTTTTCCGTATGACGGTAAATGGTCTTATCATCCTTATCCTCTACCGCATCCCATTTATTTACGGCAATGATGACACCTTTGCCGTTATCATGGGCAATACCGCATATCTTTGCATCCTGTTCGGTGATGCCTTCCGTAGCATCAATCACACAAATAACAACATCCGCACGCTCTACTGCCGCTACGGTACGGACAATACTGAACCGTTCAATTTCTTCTTTAATTTTGCTCTTACGACGTAAACCGGCCGTATCGATAAACACATATTCCTTTTTGTTATAGGTTACTGCAGTATCAATGGCATCACGGGTTGTACCGGCAATATCAGATACGATAACACGTTCTTCCCCTAAAAGCTTGTTGATCATGGAAGACTTACCAACGTTTGGTTTACCAACCACGGCAATACGCGGACGTTCATCTTCCACTTCATCCTGACCTTTATCTCCAAAATGCTTGATCACTTCATCTAACATGTCACCGATACCAAGCATATTGACAGCAGAAACAGGCATTGGGTCACCAATACCTAAATTATAAAATTCATATACATCTGCCATATATTTGTTAAAGTCATCTACTTTGTTTACGCAAAGCACTACCGGCTTATTTGCACGACGAAGCATGTCCGCCACTTTAAAATCTGCATCCACAAGACCCTGCTTTACATCTACAACAAAAATAATAATATCTGCTGTATCAATAGCAGTTTGTGCCTGCTGACGCATATAAGTCAACATCATGTCTTTGCTTTCCGGTTCGATACCACCGGTATCAATCATGGTAAACTGGTAATTCAACCAGCTTACTTCTGCATAAATTCTATCTCTGGTAACACCCGGGAAGTCCTTTACGATGGAAATCCGCTCTCCTGCCAAAACATTAAACAAAGTGGATTTTCCGACATTAGGTCTTCCGACAATGGCTACAATTGGTTTGCTCATCTATTTTACCTCACTTGTAGTATTGAAAACTATATGATTCATTTAAATTTACCATATGCTTTTCGGTTTGTAAAGCATTTTTACCCTTTTTTACCACGTATTAAGCTCAAAAGCATTCTTAATCCATGTAATTTCTTCCTGATATACGGAAATTACATCGAAACGGCAAGGAGTGTCGGAACCGTAATGATTCTGATATAAAAACAACCTTGCTCCATGAATTATTTTTCTTTGTTTTGCTGTCGTTACTGCTGCTTCCGGAGTTCCAAAGGACATACTTTTTCTGTATTTCACTTCAACAAAACAAACATATTCCCCGTCTTTTATTATTAAATCCAGTTCTCCGCCACGAAAATAAAAGTTCTTTGCGAGAACAGTTGCACCTTGTTCCTCCAAATACCGTACTGCAAGCTTTTCCTTTTCAGTTCCAAGGCTACGCCTATTTTGCATGCTTCTTTATACCCTCCACACGATCAACAAACACCAGGATTTCTGCAACAACACCATATAATTCTTTTGGAATATAATCACCGATTTCCAGTTTAGAAAGCGTAGCCGCTAACTTTTCATCTTTATGAACCGGCACATTTTCTTCTTTTGCTGCTTCAATTATTTTTTCTGCAACATAGCCTTTACCGGTCGCTAAAATTTTCGGAGCCTGATCTCCGGCCTCATAGGATAAGGCAACCGCGGTTTTATTCGCTATATTCTTTTTTTCTTCTTCCATACGTTGCCCTCCTGATTAATAAACTATACTTCGCCTGTAAAATTCTTAATAAAACTCCTACGGTGAATCGGACATGGCCCTATTTCCTTTAATGCCTGAATATGTGCTGCAGCCCCATAGCCCTTATTTCCGGCAAAACCATACTCCGGATAAAATTTATCCAATTCTACCATCATCCGGTCTCTGGTGACCTTAGCAACGATACTCGCTGCCGCAATGGAAATACTCTTGGCATCCCCTTTGATTATCGGTACCTGCTTCATGTTCAATCCCGGAATAGTCACCGCATCATTGAGCAGTAAATCAGGCGTAACACTAAGTTTGCCGACTGCTTGTCGCATTGCTTCATAGGTAGCTTGTAAAATATTGATTTCGTCGATCTTTTCATGGGAAACTACGCCGATACCTACCGCAACCGCCTGCTCCATGATTACATCAAAAAGTTCTTCTCTTTTTTGCTCAGAAAGCTGCTTAGAATCATTCAGATACAAAATATTACAGTCTTTCGGAAGAATGACTGCTGCTGCAACCACCGGGCCTGCCAACGGTCCTCTGCCGACTTCATCAATTCCACAGATATAGGAATAATCCCAATATTTCTTTTCATAAATCTTCATATTTTCTGTACGTTCCAGCTCTTTTGCATAGGCATCCAGCTTTTTCTTTGCCTTTGTCAAAAGTTTTTTCACACCTTCCCGTTCATCTGCCTCGTATTTTTCTATTACAAAAGGAAGTTCTGACAAATCTGCAGCATCTATCGTATTTTTAATATCTGCTATCTTTTCCATACGTATCCTCTTTCTATGCTTTTGTTATTTATCTGCCGGTGTTTCAAAATCCTCCGGACGCTCTAAGGTTACTTTACCGATTCTTCCGCCGCGGAAATCATCTACAATAAAGGAAGACATCTTCTCTAAGTCAAGCTCTCCGCCTTTTTTCTTGCAGGCACGCTTGTCCGCGATTTTCTTTAGCATATCTTCACCGTTACCCTCTTCTTCCACATTATAACGGGTCTGAACATAGCCTTTGTAATTTGTCATAATGTAATCCAAAAGCTTGATTGCCAGTTCATTCTGATCCAAAATATCTTCATTAATGGAACCTATCATGGCAATATGAAGACCAACCTTCTGATCATCAAACTTTGGCCATAAAATACCCGGAGTATCTAAAAGCTCCAGTTCTTTGTTTAATCGGATCCACTGCTTTCCCTTGGTAACACCCGGCTTGTTTCCTGTTTTTGCGCAGGCTTTTCCTGCAAAAGAATTGATAAAGGTAGACTTTCCGACATTGGGAATACCGACAATCATAGCACGGATAGGACGTCCGATAATGCCTCTCGCCCTGTCTTTTTCAAGTTTTTCCTTACATGCCGTACGAACTGTATTCATTACATTTTTCACGCCGTTTCCGCCTTTGGAATTGACAGTACATACATGAAAGCCTTTCGCCTCATAAAACTTTTTAAAAGCTGCTGTCGCACGTTCATCAGCCAAATCTGCCTTATTTAAAAGAATCACCCTGTCTTTTCCTTTTGCAAGTGTATCAATGTCCGGATTTTTGGAACTGTACGGAATTCTTGCGTCTACCAGCTCAATTACAACATCGATTAACTTAATATCTTCCTGCATCTGGCGTTTTGCCTTGGACATATGTCCCGGATACCACTGATAATGCATAATTTATCCCTCCAAATAAAAAACAAATTTCTTTAGTCTTCCCTATTAATTTTATCAATAATCGAAAATGGTTCCAGACGCATCCAGGCCTTTCCGATAATGTCACTTTTTACAACAATTCCGATATTTGCAAACCGGCTGTCTTCACTGTAATTCCGGTTATCTCCTAGCACAAAAAATTCATTTTCACCAAGTAAAATTGCTTCATCCGCAAGACCGGCCACCCGCATGGTTTCTACCGGAATTACTTCCACTAATTTTACTCCATTAATGTAAACCTCTCCGTTTACAATTTCTACGGTTTCTCCCGGCAAACCAATCACACGCTTAACATTATAATAGCCGTGACCGCTTTTACTTTGGCTGAATACTATAACATCATTCCGCTCCGGTTCCCCACGTAAATACGCTAACTTGTTTATGATTATTTTATCTCCGTCATTCAATGTGGTGTTCATAGACACCCCCATCATCGTTGTTTTTTCCACTGCATATTCGATAATCAGCCAGGCAGCAAGAATAACAAGAACAATTTCAACAATCCACCAGAACAGGGATTTAAAAAACTTTTTATATTTTGGCTTTTTGCTGTTTAAATACATGTCCATATGTCAGATTACATCCTTTCAGGCTATCTAATTAAGTATAGCATTTTGCCATTTTGTTTGCAAGACAATGCAAGAAAAAAAGCTCCGGGAAACTCCCGAAGCTTTTGTATCAGTCACCTGAATTATCTTACAAGCTCTTTAACCTTAGCGCTCTTACCGGTTCTCTGACGAAGGTAATTTAACTTAGCACGTCTAACCTTACCGTAACGTA
>JAGAQI010000147.1 GCA_017622795.1 Lachnospiraceae bacterium | reverse complement strand
TTCTACAAGAAAATATTCTGCTGATGGATGGTGCCATGGGTACCTATTACCAGCAGTTACAGGAGCATAAAGAAGATATTGCGGAACTGGCCACAATTTCGCAACCGGAAGTGATTCTGAACATCCACAAAGAGTATCTGGAAGCAGGAGCGGACATCATCCGCACCAATACCTTTGCGGTGAATTCTGTAGTGTTGCCGGGCGTCAGGGATGAGGTAAGAACTGATTTAGTGCGCAAGGCTTGCAATCTTGCCAAACAGGCCGTAGAGGAAGAAAAGCTTCGCACCGGAAGAGAATGCTTTGTGGCGGCGGACATTGGACCGATTGCGGGTGGTGGCGAAAAGGAAGCGGAAGAACTTCTTACGGAATACTATCGCATGTGTGATGTGTTTTTTGAAGAAGGCATGGACATTTTCTGGCTGGAAACTTTTTCGTCTACGGAGTTTGTGCAGGAAATTTTATCGTACATAAAGAAAAAAGCGCCGGAAGCTTTTTGTTCCGTCAGCTTTTGTATTAATAAAAA
The DNA here is from genome assembly GCA_017622795.1 of Lachnospiraceae bacterium. GTDB lineage: Bacteria > Bacillota > Clostridia > Lachnospirales > Lachnospiraceae > SIG299. Next base: position 31,518 of record JAGAQI010000147.1, on the reverse strand, counting down.
CGGATTTACTACTGCGGGTCAGAAAGCAGAGCGTTTATTGTTTTCTGATAAATTAGCCTTGGCGGATGCCATCGGTTTTAATTGCGGCATCGGCTCGGTACATATGAAGTCTGTGCTGGCGAAGTGCAGGTTGCCAAAAGATGTGTTTGTACTGGCGGCACCAAATGCAGGTTATGCAGAAACTTTTTCCAGCCGGGCGGCATTTTTAAACAGTGCCGGATATTTCGGTGATAACATGGTCGAGATAGCAAAGCTGGGTATCGATATTGTTGGCGGCTGCTGTGGTACGATGCCATCCTTTATTCGGGAAATGCGCAAGAAAATTTCCGGAAAGCAGGCGGTGGAGCGGGTTTCCAAAGAAGAATATGAAAGATTCATTGCAGAAACAAAGAAATCTGCGGTTTCAACCGGTACCGGGCAGGAGGATTACCGTCCGGAAACAGGAGGAAACAATAAACTAAAAGAAAAACTCTTCCGCGGAGAAAAAGTAATTGCAGTGGAGTTGGACCCTCCCTACAATGCGGATGGTGAAAAACTGCTTTCCTGTGCAAAAACACTGGCACAGTATCCGGTGGACGTACTGACCTTTGCGGATTCGCCTATGGGACGCAGCCGTGCGGATTCTACGCTGACAGCACTTCATATCAGCAGTCAGACCGGCATGCAGGTAATTCCTCATATCTGCTGTCGTGACCGGAATGTAATAGCGATGCGGTCTCTTTTGCTTGGGGCGCATATGAATGGACTTCGGAATTTGCTTATTGTTACCGGTGACCCGGTGCCCGGAGACGACAGGAAAACGGTTACCGGCGTGTTTGACTATAATTCCATCCGGTTTATGAAGTATGTAACGGAAATGAATCAGGAATTGTTCCCGGAGGATGCATTTTTCTTTGGCGGAGCGTTAAATTATAACTTCCCGAACGGGGAAAAGGTGGCGGAACGAATGGAAAAGAAGATGGCAGCAGGATGCTCTTTCTTCCTGACCCAACCGGTGTTCTCTGATACAGATATTGAACGCATTCAATGGCTGAAGGAACGTACGGGGGCAAAGATTCTGGCAGGAATCCTACCGCCGGTAAGTCTGAAAAATGCCAGCTTTATCCGCAATGAAATGGCGGGGATGAATGTACCGGATGAGGTGATTAACCGGTACCGTGAAGATATGACAAGAGAAGAGGGCGAAGCGGTCGGAGCAGAGATTGCAAAGGAACTGATGAAGAAGCTGGAACAATATGCAGATGGTTACTACTTTATGCTTCCGTTTAACCGGGTTGGCCTGATGGAGAGAATTTTGGGCGAATAAGTCCTTGCTTGTAAAATTGATAGATAAGAAGGGTAATGAGAATGACAAAGCGTGAGTTTAAAAGTTTATGTGAGAAAAAAATTATATTACTGGATGGTGCCACCGGCACCAATCTGCAAAAAGCAGGCATGCCGACCGGTGTATGTCCGGAGCAGTGGATTTTGGAAAACAAAGAAAAAGCGAAAAAGCTTCAGATTGCGTTTTTGGAAGCAGGAACGGATATTTTGTATGCTCCGACCTTCAGTGCGAACCGGATAAAACTTAAGGAGTATGGTCTGCAGGATAAACTCGCAGAAATGAACCGGGAACTGGTGGCATTATCCAAAGATGCTGTGGCGGAATTTGAAGAAAAGAAGCGCTGCAATGTAGGCAGACATTTTATTGCCGGTGACCTTACCATGACCGGTGAGTTGGTATATCCGATAGGCAAATTACAGTTTGAAGAGCTGGTGGATATATACAAGGAACAGGTACAGGTACTTTGTGAAGCAGGAGTGGATTTGTTCGTGGTGGAAACCATGATGAGTCTGCAGGAATGCCGTGCGGCAGTGTTGGCGGTAAAGGAAACCTGCAATCTTCCGGTGATGGTAACATTGACCTTTGCCGGTGATAACAAGACCATGTACGGAACTACACCGGAAGCAGCTGTTGTAGTGTTGCAGGCGTTAGGAGCTGATGCGGTTGGTGTAAACTGTTCTGCCGGACCGGAAACCATGGTAGAGATTATTAAGCGTATGGCAGCAGTGGCGGAGGTTCCTGTGATTGCCAAGCCGAATGCCGGGATGCCGGAGCTTTCCAAAGGAAAAACCGTATATAAGATGACTCCGAAGGAGTTTGCAAAGCATATGGAAGTGCTGGTGGAGGCAGGTGCCGGTATTGTCGGCGGTTGCTGCGGTTCCGAACCTGCTCACATTGCAGCAGTGTCAGAGCTGATAAAGAAAAAGAAGCCGCAGGAAGGACAGCCGCACAAGGCAATTCTTTCTACGGAACGGGATATTTTCCCGATTGAATTAGACGGACAGTTTAAAATTATCGGTGAACGAATCAATCCGACGGGTAAGAAAGCACTTCAGGCAGAACTGAAGGAGGGCAGAATGGATTTGGTATTACAGTATGCCAAGGAACAGGAAGAAGCCGGTGCTTATATTTTGGACGTAAACGCAGGCATGCCGGGAATTGATGAAAAGGAACGTCTGCTTCAGATTATTTACGAAGTAACCCAAAATTCTTCCCTTCCCCTGGCCATTGATTCCAGCCATGTGGATGTGATTGAAGAAGCACTTAGGATTTATCCTGGCCGTGCTTTGGTGAATTCTGTTTCCTGCGAAAAAGAGAAAATGGAAAAACTGCTTCCGATTGTAAAAAAATACGGTGCGATGTTTATTCTGCTTCCGTTATCCGAAGCAGGATTGCCAAAGGATCAGTTTGAAAAGCGCCGTTTTATTCATATGGTTATGACAGAAGCTTTAAAAGAAGGATTGGAAAAAGAAGATATCATTGTAGACGGTCTGGTAAATACCATTGGTGCCGGAAAAAATGCTGCGTTAGAAACTCTTGCGACCATACGTTACTGCCGGGAAGACTTAGGCTTGGCTACCAGTATCGGTCTTTCCAATATTTCTTTCGGACTGCCGGCAAGAAGCTTTGTCAATACGGCATTTCTTACCATGGCAATCGGTAGTGGACTTACCATGGCCATTGCTAATCCATGTCAAAAAATGACTATGCAGTTCATGCTGGCTTCGGATTTGCTTATGGGAAAAGAAGGGGCGGATCTTGCGTTTATTGAAGCCTCTGCGGATATGGTGGTACCGGCTGGAGGTGCTGCGCCTGTTACAGGAGGGAAAATCCCGGAAATGTCCGGCCAAAAGAAAGAAAGTACAGGCGAAAGTGACAATGAAACAGATGCGCCTTTATTTCATGCTGTGTTAAAAGGAAACAAGAGAAATATCCTGGAATTGACTAAAAATACATTGGATAATACCGATTACGGCGTTGAAAAAGCAGAACGGGCAAATAAAATATTAAATAAAGATTTAATTCCTGCAATTAATAAGGTGGGTGAGCTGTTCGAACAAAAGAAGTATTTCCTTCCTCAGTTGATTGCTTCGGCAGAAACCATGGAACTGGCAATGGAGGTGTTGGAACCGTTGCTTGCTGCAGGGGATGGGAAAAAACGCGGCAAGGTGATCATTGCCACGGTAAAGGGAGATATCCATGATATCGGTAAGAATCTGGTTTCCCTGATGTTAAAGAATTATGGGTTCGACGTAATTGACATGGGAAAAGATGTGGAATCCGAGGCAATTATTGAAAAGGCAAAGGAAACCGGTGCGGAATTAATTGCACTGTCGGCTCTTATGACAACTACCATGACACGAATGAAAGAAGTGGTGGATTTAAAGAACGCGGAAGGGCTTTCCGTGAAGATAATTATCGGTGGTGCGGTAACTACAGAGGACTATGCGAAAGAAATCGGTGCGGACGGTTATGCAAAGGATGCCGGAGAGGCAGTAAAAGTTGCAATATCTTTGACGGAACAGTAAAAGTGTGGTACACTAACAGAATAAACATCAGGTAACGAAGGAGAGTTATTTATGGAGTTCAGAACATTAGATAAATTGGGGATAAAAACATCCTTGCTCGGCTTTGGCTGCATGCGTTTTCCAACCACGGCAGAGGGTAAAATTGATGAAGTGAGAGCGGAACAAATGCTGGATGAAGCATATGCGGCAGGCATCAATTATTATGATACCGCATGGCCGTATCATAACGGGGAAAGCGAGCCGTTTGTAGGAAGGGCGATGAAAAAGTATCCTCGTGAAAGCTTTTATTTTGCAACCAAACTTCCTTGCTGGAACGTAAAGGAAAGAGAAGATGCTACCCGTATTTTCCATCAGCAGTTAGAGCATCTTCAGTCTGACTATGTTGATTTTTATCTGCTTCACGCATTGAACAGGGGCAGCTTTAATCAAATGAAAGACTTAGGCGTTATTGATGATATGGTAGAATTAAAGAATCAGGGAAAGATTAAATATCTTGGTTTTTCTTTCCATGACGGTTATGAGGCGTTTGAAGAAATTCTTACTTACCGTGACTGGGATTTCTGCCAGATTCAGTACAATTATATGGATACCAACGAACAGGCAGGCGACAAGGGCTATGCCCTTTGCAAAAAACTCAATGTTCCGATTATTATTATGGAACCGATCAAAGGCGGTGCGTTGGCGTCCTATGCACCTGAGGTAGAAGCAATCTTTAAGGCAGAGCGTCCGGAAAAGAGTATTGCGTCCTGGGCACTGCGTTGGGTGGCAAGTAAGCCGCAGGTAAAAGTGGTTCTCAGCGGTATGTCCACAGAGGAACAGGTAAAGGATAATTTAGATACTTTTGGTGAATTTGAAGCATTATCCGAAAAAGAGCTGGAAACAGTGGGAACTGTTGTTAAAGAAGTTAAATCAAGAATTAAGAATGGCTGCACAGCCTGCCGCTATTGTATGCCTTGCCCGTTTGGGGTAAATATTCCTAGAAACTTTGCGGTTTGGAACAATTACGGTATGTACAACAATGCAGGTTCTGCCAAGTGGCGCTACTTCCACGAGATGAAGGAGGAAGAGAGAGCAGACAAATGTATGTCCTGTGGTGCATGTGAGGATGCCTGTCCACAGAAGCTTCCGATTCGTGAGCAGTTGGCACAGGTGGCAGAATTGATGCAGAGTTTACAGTAAGTTTTTTGAACTATACCATTAGAATCCGGGGTGATGCAGCATGCTTTATAATAAAAAAATCATAGCACTTTGTATGGCCAGAATACAGGACGATGCCAGCAATGAATATATTACTGCATTAAACCGTGTAGTTACACCGGCCGGATACAGTATTTTTGTGTACAATACCTGTTCTACGGTAAGTGTAGATTCTTATGAAGGCAGCACTCAGACTGCAATTTATGATTACATGGATTTTGACATTATCGATGTGGTTATCGTTTATGAAGAAGTGTTGCGTAATCAGGCAGTAACGGATGCTTTGATTGCCAAAGCCCAAAAGCATCAGGTGCCGGTTCTTGTAATTGGTGAGCCTCACGAAGGCTGTACAAATATTAAGTTTGATCATGAAAATGCTTTTGTTGAAATTGTCCGCCATATGATTCAGGTGCATCATTTGACAAAGCTTCATTTTATGGCCGGATTCAAAGGAAATCAGTTTTCTGAGTACCGGTTGAATGCGTTTCGCAGGGTGCTGGAAGAACATGGGCTTCCTTTTGATGATTCCATGGTAAGCTATGGCGATTTTTATTCCGTGGCAGCGGAACGGGAAACAGAAAAAATTGTGGCATCCGGCAATATTCCGGAGGCAATTCTTTGTGCAAATGACAGAATGGCACTGGCTGTTTGCGATGTGCTAGACAAACACGGAATCCGTGTTCCGGAGGATGTGGCGGTAACAGGATTTGACGGTATCCCGGAAATTAATGTTACAACTCCGAGAATTACCTCGGTAATCTGTGATCCTGATGATTTGGCTGTAAAAACTTTGGAACTTTTGGACAAAGCAGAGCAGTTAAAAGGAAAAACAAGCACGGTTTTGGTTCCTCCAAAGCTTTATATTGCGGAGTCCTGCGGCTGTATCGGTAAAAAATCCAGAAATGCTTCCGAGTATTTGAATACGTTATATAACCGGCTTTACCGTTTTCAGGATGAGGAGTTGGAGCTGTCCCTGATTACGGCACAAGTGCAGCGCTGTGACTCTTTGAAACAGGTGGCGCTGGAATTAAAGAGAAACGTGATTTATGATACCTGCTGCATGATAGAAAAAGAATATTTGGATGAAACATGCAATCCAATCCGGCTGGCAAACCGTTCTGAAAGTAAAGAAAAAGAATTGGTTGTCGTATTTGACAGTGATTTTACGGGAGAAGAATTTATTCCGTACAGCATTTCATCAAAAGACATTACTCCTCACGTGGATTATCTGGTGGAGCATGGCAGAGTTCTGGTATTTACTTCACTGTATCATGTGGATGTGCCGATTGGTTACGCGTGTGTGTTCTTCAGCGAGCTGACCAGCAGTAATTATATGAAAATCCCACAGAACGTAACTGCATTAAATAATGCATTCGGCGGCTATAGAAATTTGCGCTATAAGCAGTTCCTGATGCAGCAAATCGATGAAATGTACCGGATTGATACATTAACCGGTTTATATAACCGGCGGGGATTTGAAAAGGAATATAATAAACTGTTGGAAACAGAAGCAGGTAGGAAGCCGTTAACAATTGTTATGGCAGATTTGGATCGGTTAAAGTTTATTAACGATACCTTTGGTCATAAAGAAGGTGACTTTGCCATCCGTGCTGTTGCAACGGCTTTGCAGCGGATTTGCCCGTCAGGATCCATATGTACCAGATTCGGCGGAGATGAAATGCTGGCGGTGTGTCAGGGAGCTCAGGATATAGCAAAAATGAAGGAAGAATTTCGGAGATATTTTGATGAATTAAACGGTTCTTCCGGAAAAGAGTATCCAATTGAAGCAAGTACGGGAATTTATATTACCGGAGAAGGAGAAATCCTTGATTTTGAAGAACTGGTAGAGAAGTCAGACCACCTGATGTATGAGGAAAAAAAGGAAAGAAAGAACAAGAACAAGTAATGTAATAAATTCAGGAACTCGAGGTGTCCATTATGATTGGAAACAAAAAGATAATCGCTGTCTGTGCGGCGAGAATACAGGATGATGCGACAAATGATTATATTACAGCATTGAACGATGCTGTATCCGATGCAGGGTATGGTGTGTTGGTTTATAATACCAGTACGGTGTTGGATGTAAATGATAGTAATAATGCTTCCTGGTTTTATATCTACAGTCTGATGGATTTTTCTGTTATAGATGTGGTGATAGTGCTTGAAGAAACCATTGTGAATGAAGTGGTGATTCAGACAATTATCCAAAATGCAAAGAATTTTGATGTACCGGTCATTGTCATCGGCAAGCAGAGAGAAGACTGTGTCAATATACAGTTTGACCAGGAAAAAGGCTTTGAAGCAATGGTCCGCCATATGGTAGAAGACCATAAAATGACGAATCTTCATTATATGGCAGGCTTGAAAAATAACGCTTTTTCCGACCATCGCTTGAATGTTTTCAAACAGGTGCTGCAAGATAATAATCTCCCGTTTGACGACAGTATGGTAAGCTATGGAGATTTCTGGTCGGGGCCTGCGGAAGAAGCAACCGAAAAAATCGTGGCATCCGGAAAGCTGCCACAGGCAATTATCTGTGCGAATGATAAAATGGCAATTGCTGTTTGCGGTGTGTTAAACAAATACGGAATAAAAATTCCGGAACAGGTGGCAATCACCGGTTTTGACGGTATTTTGGAAATTAATTTTTCGTCACCGCGTATTACTTCTGCCAGCTGCGAAGCAGCAGATATTGCGAAAAAAACGCGGGAAGTTTTGGTGTCACTTGAGAACTACAAAGGCCAGACAGCAAGCTTTTTCGTACCTGCAAGACTTTCCTTTATGGAGTCCTGCGGTTGCAAGGAAAAGGCTCCGGTGGATGCCTCCCGCTACTTAAATATGTTAAATGACAGATTTTATCTGTATCAAAGTGAAGCAATCAATCTATCCAATATTATGGCGCAGATTCATCGTAGTGATTCTGTAGAACAGGTGATAGAGCAATTGCGTCATTCCATGTTTTATGATATGACCTGCGTGGTGGAAAAGAACTTTTTAGAAGAGAATTTAAATCCTGCAGAATATCAAAACGAGCAAATGAGAGATGTTAATCGGGAAATGCTGTTGCTTTTTGACAGCAACCATTATGAGGACTTTCGCCCGTATCCGTTCCGGCTAAAGCAGATTATTCCAAGCATCCAGTACTGTCTGGATAATGCAAGAGTAGTTGTACTGACTGCATTGCAGCACATGGGAACACCAATGGGATATGTAGCGTTTTATTTTATGAGGCTGGATCATATTCAGGGTTCGAGAATTACTCAGATTGCTAATTCGTTAAATTCCGCACTGGGCGGTTATCGGAATATGCGGTATAAAAATCACCTGATGCAGCAAATTGATGAGATGTATCGCATTGATACCCTGACAGGGCTGTATAACCGCAGAGGGTTTGCACTTGCATATCAGAAATTGCTGGAGTCGGAGAATGAGTCTTTGCAGCTTACTATTATTCTTGCGGATTTAGACCGCCTGAAATATATCAATGACACCTTTGGTCATAAAGAAGGAGACTTTGCTATTCGTGCTGTTGCGGAAGCGTTGGAGAAAGTATGTCCGGAGGGCTCCTTGTTTAATCGCTACGGTGGGGATGAAATGTTAGCTGTGTGCCGTGGAAAATTGGGACCGGAGGAAATTAGGGCTGCATTCACAAATTATTTTAATGAATTTAACCGTTCTTCGGAAAAACCGTATGAGGTAGATGCAAGTATTGGAGTTTACATTACGGAAGAAAATGAAAAACTCAGCTTTGAAGAAATCATTGAACGCTCGGATCGTCTGATGTACGAAGAAAAAGAGCGTCACAGAAAAAAACTGTCCGGTCAATAAAAAGAGCCGCCGTGCAATTGCACGGCGGTTAGTTTTTTTGTGAACAGTTACTCTTGTATGTCCAAGAGCTCCTTTATTGCAGTCACAACATCAGAACAATGAAAGTTATATCTGGATTTAATTATATCTATTGCGTTATCCATAACATATCCGTATTTAACGGCATCTAACATTTCTAAATCGTTGTAATTATCACCGAAAGCAGCACATTCTTCCGGAGTGATTCCAAGTTTGTCCAGCAGTTCGGCCAGGGCTCTTCCTTTGTTTACATCCGGTGCAACACAATCTAACCAGGCTTTGCCGGAAATAGTACATTGGGCCTTGTCTTTATGACGTTCCAGTAATTCCGGACCGTGACCTTCGGCAATGCCGCTTTCCTCAAATACGGATATTTTGTAATAGGGTTCCGGGTGTTCCTCCGGAGAAGAAAGCAGTTTGATGTCATTTTTTACATGGTTTACCATGCGGTCTACGAAACGCTCGCTTTTTGGAATCAGATAGCAGGTTTTTTCGCCGGAAATCTGTAGTTCGCAACCGGGCAGTGATAAAATATCATGACTGATGGTGAGGGCAACATTCTTATCCATCGGGTGGCTTACCAAAAGTTTGTCTTTATAAAAGACAAGGGAACCGTTTTCGCAGATAAATGCCATATGCCTGGAAGCGGAGCCAAAAAGCCGTACCAGGTTGGGATACTGTCTTCCGCTGGCTGCTACAAACAAAATACCATGTTCAGAGGAAAGCTTTTCGATAAAAGGGATGACGCCTTCCGGCAGACTTTGTGCACCATTTTGCAATAAAGTGCCGTCTAAATCACTGGCAATTAATTTTATCATAAAGAACCTCCGAGATGACTTTTTATCCGCTGCATAATCATGTCCAGGGCAACCCGGTTTCTTCCGCCTTCCGGGACAATAATGTCTGCATATTTTTTGCTTGGTTCCACAAACTGTTCATGCATCGGTTTTACCGTGTTCAGATACTGGTTTACAACGGAGGTTAAGCTACGGCCCCGTTCTTCCACATCCCGCATGATACGGCGTAGAATGCGGACATCCGCATCGGTATCTACATAAATTTTGATGTCCATCAAATCGGTAAGCTCTTTGCACTCAAAAATCAGGATACCTTCGATAATCATTACCTTATTCGGGTGAATGGTAATGGTTTCTTTGGAACGGTTGTGGGCGGAAAAATCATATACCGGACAAATAATGTCTTTTCCGGCGCGAAGTGCGCGTACGTGTTCAATCATTAAATCCGTATCAAAGGCGTTCGGATGATCATAATTGAGGTGGGTGCGTTCTTCGTAGGTCATATCATCATGGGCTTTATAGTAATTGTCATGGGTAAGTACCGTGACATGCTCGCCAAAATGTTCTTTAATCCGCTCGGTGAGTGTGGATTTGCCGCTGCCGGTGCCGCCGGCGATGCCAATCATTAAGATATCAGACATGGGATTCCCCTTTCTTCTGGTTGATTAATTTACCCGGAAAGACAGCACGGGCATATTCATTATATAGCGCAGGAAACATAGAAGTCAATGCGGTTTTTATTGACAACTATTCAGGAAAACAGTACTATGGAATTAGAAGTTTTTGTTAACAAAAGAGAAAGGCAGGGGCAGAAAAATGGCAGGCGCAATTCTTGTGGAAAGAGAGTTATATGTTGACGTCGAAATAAAAGAGGAACAGTTGCAGGAAATCTATTTATATCAGGTTGATTTCTTAAAAGACCGTACCTTCCGCACCAAGGAATACAGCTTCAAAAAGGAGGAGCTTCCGGAAACAGAGCAAGAGGAAGATATGGCGGAAGCCGAAAACCGCCCGTTACCGCCGGAGCCATTGGAACTGTTTAAGGAACAGTGGGAACTGCTTTGTACGGAAGAGATTCCTGCGGATATTTATGCAACCAACGCCATGGACGTTATGACATATGTATTTGAGCCGCTTACTAAAAAGTATCCGGAATTTTCCATTCTACCGGAAATCAGTTTTGGGCGCGAGTATATTCATGACTGTGTCAGCATGGGCCGTGTAGTGTCCATGTCTGTGTTCGATGAAGAACAGCATCTTTCAGCCGGAATCCGCAGAAAGATGAAAGAACGTTATCATGAATATGTGGATGAAGTAAAGGCGGAACGGGAGTCCCACATTTTTATCCGACAGACGATTTCACAGGAAATGCCGGTTTTGCTCTTGTATATCACAGATAAAAATTTCAAGACCAAGAAGCAGGTGATGTTGAATCGTGGTATGAAGGAAGAAACACTGGCGGTAAGACTCCGGGAGATTCTTGCCCTGTATCCGGAAGCAGACATTATAGTAGATGCGGTTACTCCGGAAATTTACCGTTTATTCAGCAATATAAACCAATTCATGGGAATGGGTAACAAGCGGATTCTGTTCTCCATGGAAAGTATGTTTTCTGCCCTGGGCAGAATGCCGGAATACGAAGAAGATGACATTGTAAAAATGTATCTTTTGTACATCCGAAATCAGGAAGAAATGCGCTTGGGTACGTTTGTTCCGGAGCATTTATACAGTGTTCATATGTTTTATCTTCCGGTTCAGATTTCTTCTGAAAAAGCATGGAAGAAACAATTTAAAAAGAATACGATGTGGAAACCAAGCGGCAGGGAAAGTTACCGGATTTTAGCGGAAGGAGACCTGAAAGGAAAATATATCATCCGCTCGGGAAAAGAAAATTATATGTTAAAGCTGCGTAGCGTTTCTGTTCAGAGATATTTAAAGAAATATGCGGTAATCCGTCTGGAAGCGGAAAACTATTGCTATCCGGGTGAGTACGACCAAAACCGGATTAATCGGTTTGCTTCCTGTCTGTTTAACGGAGAGTACGGAGTGGATTCCCTGGAATTAAAGTTGAAAGGAAAGCAGGCCTATTCCCTGACTACAATTCCTGTAGCCGGTAATGAAAGCCAGTTATGGTTAAACGGACTTCTGCTTTTGGGCCGGGGCAAAAAGAAGCAGGGCAAGAAGGCATTGACATTTACCGCCATGAAAGAAAAAATGTATTGTCTGAAAGAAATGGATCTTCCGGAGGAAGTACAGATTATTCAAAATGCAGTAATCCGTGATGCGGTATTCAGAAAGATAGAGGATGCATTAGCAAAGGCAATGAAACCGGAAAAGAGTGACCGTCCGGCCGGAAGATTATCACGGGGACAAAAGAAAAAAATAAAAGACTTATACGAGATGTACCGTTACATGGTAGTTTCCTTTGGAGAAGTTTATGAGGCAAGCCAGGATTTTGACCGGAAACTGGCATTCGAAGTAACGGAAGATGCGTTGGAAACAGAAGAAGTAAAAAATCGTCTCAAAGAGAAATTCGGTTGCTTTTTCTAATTTGACAAAAATATAACGATGCCGTATAATGAACAGTAGCCAATTTCTAAAATAAGTAAGGTGTTGGCAGATTTGTTTTAAGAAGGGGTACATGATATGCAGGTGAAAAATATATCCATTGCGGTAATTAAAAGATTACCCCGTTACTATCGGTATTTAGGAGAGCTGCTGGCACATGATGTAGTGCGGATTTCTTCCAAAGAGTTAAGTGAAAAAATGGGTATTACGGCATCCCAAATCCGTCAGGATTTAAATAATTTCGGTGGTTTCGGTCAGCAGGGCTACGGTTATCAGGTAGAGTATCTGTATACGGAAATCGGTAAAATTCTCGGCTTAGATCAAAAGAATAATTTAATTATTCTTGGTGCCGGAAACTTAGGTATGGCATTAACCAATTCTACAGGCTTACAGCGCAGAGGATTCGAAGTTATCGGTATTTTCGATGTAAATCCTGATATCGTAGGAACAACAGTACGCGGTATTACGATTTCCCACATCGATGAACTGGAAAAATTCATTCAGGAAAACCAGGTAGATATGGCAGCGCTTACCGTGCCGAAGGCAGTAGCGCCAACCTTGGCAGCAAATATTGTAAAATGGGGAGTGAAGGCCATTTGGAATTTTGCTCCTACAGATTTACAGCTTCCGCCGGATGTGGTGCAGGAAAACGTACACTTAACCGAAAGCTTAATGCGTCTTTCTTATAAGAAAAAAGCAGCAGAAGAGGCAAAGAAATGATTTACGGTATCGGAACCGATTTTATCGAAGTAGAGCGCGTAAAAAAGGCCTATGAGAAAGAATCCTTCCGGAAGAAAATATATACAGAACAGGAACAGCAACTCATTGCAGAAAACGCCCAAAGGGCGGCAGGTAATTTTGCCATAAAAGAATCGGTAGTAAAAGCGTTTGGTACCGGCTTTGGCAAAATCTCTGCCATCGATATTGAAGTCTTGCGGGAGCCTTCCGGCAAGCCTTATGTAGTGCTTTACGGAGCAGCAAAGGAGCAGGCGGAGGCAGAGCATATTCTGCAAATTCATGTGTCCATATCCAACACAAAGGAATATGCGGTTGGTTACGTGGTAATGGAGGTTTAAAGAAAAAAATGAAATACGCACTTGGTTCGGGTCAGATGAAAGCAATAGACCGGTACACCATAGAAACCGTAGGCATTCCGTCCATGGTTCTTATGGAAAAGGCTGCAATGGCGGTGGTGCGTCATACAAAGGAATTGTGTTCCGAAAAGGATACTATTCTGGCAGTCTGCGGGTACGGCAACAATGGTGGCGACGGTATTGCAGCTGCCAGAATTTTGTTTATGGAAGGCTATCATGTAGCAATCTATATGGTAGGGGAAAAGGAGCGCGCCACAAAAGAAACAAAGCAGCAAATGAAAATTGCTAAAAAAATTGGTGTCCCAATGCTTCGCAAAGTGAAGTGGGAAGAATATACTGTTATTATTGATGCTGTTTTCGGCATTGGTCTTACCAGAGCAGTGGCAGGTGAGTTCAGAAAAATAGTGGAAAGCATAAACAACAGCGAAGCAAAGGTAGTTGCGGTGGATATTCCGTCCGGTGTCAGTGCAGATGACGGAAAGGTGCTGGGAATTGCTGTAAGAGCAGACGTTACGGTCACCTTTGGTTACCAGAAGGTGGGCTGTCTGTTATTCCCGGGGTCTGAATGTGCAGGCCGGGTATATGTGGAGGATATCGGTTTTGCCAACGGCGGGCTTTCAGAAGCTCCGACAAGATTCTATTTTGATGAAGAGCCGGGCGCATTGCTTCCGATACGTCAAAAAAATTCCAATAAAGGAACCTACGGTAAAGTTCTTGTGATTGCCGGTTCCAAAAATATGTCCGGGGCGGCGTATTTTGCAGCTACTGCTGCATATCGCATGGGCTCCGGGTTAGTGCGCATTTTAACAGCACAGGAAAACCGTGAAATATTACAGCGGCAGATTCCGGAAGCAATTTTAACTACGTATGAAACCCTGGAGGATGGTATTTCCGAAGCAGACGCAGAAAGTATAAAAGAAGCAGTGGAATGGGCCAGTGTTATTGTGCTCGGACCGGGGCTTGGTATGTCCACCATGAGTGCCAGAATCGTGAACTATGTGATATGCGAATGTAAGGTGCCCCTTGTAATCGATGCAGACGGTTTAAACATTATTTCCCGTATGATTACTGAAAAGGTACCGGAAGAGGCAGGGGTAGAAGGCAGAATCCGCTACTTAGCAGAACTCCTTCCTGCGGAAACCATTCTTACACCGCATAAAAAGGAATTGTCGGTACTTACGGGAATTCCTTTGGCAGATTTGGTAGGATGCCTTATTGACAGCAGTGCTTCTTGCACGTATAATAATGATTTGATTTATGTAAAAAAGGATGTAAGAACTCTTGTATCCTTTGGCAACTCCGATTACATTAACGTAAGCGGAAATGACGGTATGGCAACTGCCGGCAGCGGGGATGTACTTGCCGGTATGATTGCAGGTTTACTGGCACAGGGAGAAACGCAGAAAATGGCAGCCATGGCCGGATGTTTCCTGCATGGTCTGGCAGGAGATGCTGCGGCTAAGAAAAAGGGTCCCCGCTCTATGTTGGCCAGTGATATCTTAGAGGCAATTCCGGAAACTCTGCAGGAGGTTTAAACTGTAGCAAGCGGTATCGCCGATTTTATCTGAAAGGAATAATCTATTTTGAAACCAGAGTATTTTCGTGTTTGTGCAAACATTTCCCTGGATGCAATCCGGGATAACATAAAAAGTGGCAGAGCATTGCTTCCTGCCGGTACCAAAATGATGGGCGTAGTCAAAGCGGATGCTTATGGACATGGCGCCGTTCCGGTGGCAAAGGCCATTGAGGATCTTGTGGAGGTATATGGTGTTTCCATGCCGGAGGAAGGTGTGGAGCTTCGAAGAGCCGGACTTACAAGGCCAATTGTAATTCTTGGCTATACTGCACCGGAAATGGCAGAGCTTGCTATCCGGTATGACATAACGATGGCAGTGTTCCAATCGGAAATTGCCAAACAGTATAATGAAATCGCAAAGAAACTAAATAAAACTGCAAAGGTACACATTAAGCTGGATACGGGCATGAGCCGCATCGGTTATTCCTGCAGTGAAGAAAGCCTTGCAGATATTGAAAAAATCGCAAAGCTTTCCCATGTGGAAATCGGTGGAATGTTTACCCACTTTTCTAAGGCGGATGAAACCGACAAAACCTTTGCGAAAAATCAGTTAAAAAAGTATATGGAGTTTGCCGCGGCATTGGAAGCAAGAGGAATTATGCTTCCTTGCAAACATGTGTGTAACAGCGCAGGAATTATTGATATTCCGGAAGGGGATCTTGATATGGTGCGCTTTGGCGTTACCATGTATGGCATGTATCCGACGGATGAGGTGACCAAGGAGCGTATGCCGGTAACACCGGCCATGGAGGTAAAAACCCATATTGCCTATATTAAGACACTGCCGGCAGGGGTTGGTATCAGCTACAGCGGTACTTTCGTTACGGAAAAGGAAACCAGGGTGGCAACGCTTTCCGTCGGTTACGGTGATGGATATCCAAGAGGTCTGTCTAATGCAGGAAGAGTATTGATTCACGGAAAATCCGCACCGATTCTCGGAAGAATCTGTATGGACCAGTGCATGGTGGATGTTACCGACATTCCGGAAGCAAAGCAGGGCGATGTGGTAACATTGCTCGGCAGAGACGGAGACGACTTTATTTCCGCAGAGGAAATCGGAGCAACCGTAGGAAACTCCTTCCACTATGAGGTGGTTTGTGATATCAGCAAGAGAGTACCGAGAATTTATTACAGAGACGGAAAAATTGTCGAAATAGTTAGTTTTCTTCCGAGAGAATAACAGATAAAACACTGAAAGAAACAGAATACGTGAGGAAAAAGCAGGAAATACTAGGAACATCAGCAGGCTGCTAAAACCAAAAACGGAGTGTGAATTTCAGTGGTTATTCGAAGAGGAGATATCTATTATGCAGACTTAAGACCGGTGGTAGGGTCGGAACAGGGCGGCATCCGCCCGGTGCTCATCGTACAGAACGACGTAGGCAACCGGCATTCCCCAACGGTAATTGTGGCAGCAATTACAAGCAAAATGAATAAAGCAAAGCTGCCAACCCATATTGAATTATCGAAACGATATGGAATCGAAAAAGATTCCGTGATATTATTAGAGCAGGTCCGGACAATTGATAAATCAAGACTCCGGGAAAAAGTTTGTCATCTTGACCAGGAGATTCTGTCAAGCGTGAATCAGGCGTTACTCATCAGTTTTGCGCTGGATACATAATCCCCGGTTGTTTTTACGAAAGGAGAAAAAAATTTTTATGGACGGTCTTCCCATATGCGGAGTGATGTGGCTAATAGGATTTATTGTTTTAAACGCGATTATTGAGGCAATGGTGACTGCCTTTGAGAGTGTCAGTGAATCTGCCGTGGATAAACGGTTGGAGGAGGGTGACAAAAAGGCAAAAAGGGTGCAAAAGCTTTTGGAGCACCATCGCCGTTACATAACGGTAACAGACTTACTACGGCTGTTTAGCGTGTCCGGTATTGCAGTAGTGTACTATGTGCATTTTCTGCCGTATTTTAAAGGGCTTTTGCAGAAGTCTTTTGGTGCTGAAGGCCCTGTAGTTTTAACAATAGCGGTTCTTGTGTTGATTACGCTTCTGGCAGTGATGCTTATAGAACTGTTTGCTGTTAAGCTTCCAAAGAAGCTGGCATTTAAACATGCCGAAGGTTTTTCCTTCGCTTTGGTTGGATTACTTCGCTTCTTCGTAGTTGTTTTAGGACCGGTGGCTTGGCTTATCGAAACAATTACCATAGGAATTTTGAAATTATTCCATATCAAGGCGTCTGAACTGGAAGAAGTGGTAACGGAAGAAGAACTCTTTTCCACCGTGGAAGAAGCAGCAGAAAGCGGTGTTTTGGAAGCTGACGAAGTGGAAATGATTCAGAATATCTTCGAATTTGATGACAAAGAAGTCAAAGATATTATGACCCACCGCACCGGTATGGTTGCCGTGGATGCCGACTGGAACCTGGAAGAAGCCATGAAGTTTATGTTAAATGAGATTTATTCCAGATTTCCGGTTTATGAAGAATCGGTGGAAAACATCATCGGCATTGTGCATTTAAAGGATGCGTTAAAAGTATATATGTCCGGTAATGCTGCAAAAATGAAGCAGCGCAAGGTTCGCAGTATTACCAGAAAACCTTTCTTTGTACCGGATACCCAGGGAATTGACGTACTGCTTGAAAACATGCAGAAAAAGAAGTTCCATATGGCACTTGCCATTGATGAATACGGTCAGACAGCGGGCCTTGTTACCTTGGAAGATATCCTGGAAGAAATCGTTGGTGACATTCAGGACGAGTACGACCGGGAAGAAGAGGATATGGTTTCCGAAGCAGAAAATGTTTATCTGGTAAAGGGAATTACCACACTGGCAGATTTGTCCGAAGATATGGGACATGAGATTACCAGCGAAGATTTTGAAACCCTCAACGGTCTTATCGTTTCCGCACTTGGTCATATTCCAACCGAGGGCGAGCAGTTTACCATGACCTATCAGGGATGCCAAATTGATATTGTGGAAGTAAAAAATAAGATGATTACTCTGGCAAGGATAACCGTGCTTCCGGAAGAAGAGGCTTCTGAGGAAGAGGAAGAATAATAGTGTAGATGAAATGACAGGGCATGAAGAGATTCATGCCCTGATTTGTAGGAGACAATATGAAAATTACTGTGTTATGTGTAGGTAAAATTAAGGAAAAGTACTTTACGGGAGCCATCGAAGAATATTCCAAGCGATTGTCCCGTTATTGCAAGCTGGAAATCATCGAAGTGGCAGATGAAAAGACGCCGGACGGTGCCTCGGAAGCTTTAGAAGAGCAAATTAAGCAAAAAGAGGCAGAACGTCTGATGAAATACATTCCGGAGGATGCATATGTTTGTGTCCTTGCGATTCTTGGTAAGCAATTAACTTCGGAAGAACTTTCGGAGAAAATCAATGAACTTGGTGTAAGAGGCACCAGTCATATTGTGTTTGTGATTGGGGGTTCTTTGGGGCTTGCGGAGTGTATTAACAAGAGAGCGGATTATTTGCTCAGCTTTTCGAAGATGACATTTCCACATCAGTTGATGAGAGTGGTGTTACTGGAGC
This sequence comes from Lachnospiraceae bacterium, assembly GCA_017622795.1. Lineage (GTDB taxonomy): Bacteria > Bacillota > Clostridia > Lachnospirales > Lachnospiraceae > SIG299. The sequence continues at coordinate 13,088 of JAGAQI010000147.1, read as the reverse complement.
AGATTTACAGAAGCTATAGAATTATGATGGGTGAACCGTATCATAAATAGTCCACTGAGGAAATTCCTCAGAAAACAATATCCAGCAAGCATATGCTTACTGGGTATTGTTTTTAACTGTAGAATTATTAATAAATTTTAACTCACGAAGAGTATAACCACACTTGTTACGATCATTACAATTCCAACTACTCTGTTTAATAGTTTTGCGTCCGATTTGTTTGCAATTCTTGCTGCAATGCGTGCCCAAAGGAGGGTAAATAATGCACAGAGCACCAGACAAAGCATATCAGGCATTCCGTCAATTGCGAAATGACTGATTCCACCTGTCAAAGCTGTAAATGTCATAATAAATACACTGGTTCCCACCGCCATATGCATCTGATATCCTAAAAAAGAAGTCAATACAAACAGCATCATCATTCCGCCACCTGCACCTACAAATCCGCAGATGAATCCTACAAATATTCCTCCTAAAATAGCTTTTATTAGTTTTTCTTTTGCTGATCCTGCATTCATTTGTTCCTTAGTGGTAGTAACCGGCTTTAGCAAGAATCGTAATCCTATAATAATCATAGCTATTTGCATAGTGCCACTCATTGTGCTTTCCGGTACCATACTGGCGACAAAGCTTCCAACTACGGTAAACAACAGAACCGACAAAAGCATTGGTATGCTATTTTTTATATCTAAATTTTTACTCTTCTTATAGGTATATGCACTAACTGCGCTTGCCAACACATCACTAATAAGACCTATTCCAACTGCCTCGTAAGCCGGTATTCCTAAAAAAGCGACCAGCATTGGGCCAACTACTGCTGCTGCGCTCATACCGGCAAATCCTGTTCCTATTCCGGCTCCCGCTCCTGCTAAAAAACATACCAGTATGGTAATAAATGTTTCCATAGTTATGTAACCTCCATATTTTGTTGACTTTCTATTCGGCACAGTTTATTATAATATACACGTGTCGCACAATCAATAAACAGTTTTATAGCAATTGGACGTTATACAACATAAAAACTAAATGTGTTGCAAGGAAAAATGAAATTTATATTAAGAGGTATTGTTATGAAAGATGATCAGCGTATTGCACTTACCAAAAGACTTTTGCAAGAGGGATTGCTTAGGCTTCTTAAGTCAAAAGATATTTCAAAAATTAATGTAACCGAACTATGCAACGAATCAGGAATTAATCGCGCAACCTTTTACAGGCATTATGAGCAACCTGGAGACATTTTGACTGATATACGAAGGAACATGTCTCTGGAAGTTAAGAAACTGGCAGATAAAAATCGAACTCACTTAAATGCTCTTCCTTGGCTGGAGGATATCTGCAATTACTTTTATGAAAACCGAGATATGCTATCTATTCTTTTCAAGTGCCGTACGGATGATGAATTTGTAGATTTAATCAACGAACTTTATCAGAAACAGTATTCGCTTATTAAGCATAGCGATATAACTAATACGCATGACGATACCAGCTTAAAACTTGCCACATATTATGTGTCCGGTGGAATTATTTACATGTTGCGGCAATGGATTTTGGAGCCAATCAACAAATCACCAAAAGAAATGGCGCAAATTATTTATCAACTTACTAGCAAATAAATCTTTTTCTTATGACAGCAGGAAGGAATTAAAAGTTGTCATATAGATGTTTTTTGCTTGGAATAATGTATAATTTCCTCAGTAGACTAACTTCACAGAGGTTTTGCGCACCATTAAAGCGATACGGTGAACCGTATCATAAATGAAACAGTTCAGCCTGCGCAATGACAACCACCACAAAATATGCTCGCATATTTTTGTGGTTGCCTCATTGCACAGGGTTAGCGCCCGTATATGAGCAAAGTAGCTGCGAAGCAGCGATAATAAGCGTATTCTGCGTTTCGCAGAATGCGCTGCACCGAAGGTGCCTTTGCGAATAGGCGCGGGCTGAACTGTTAGTAGAGATAAGTGTTGAAAGGGTGGTAAATGTACCATCCTTTATCTTTTTTGTATTCGGCTTTATTAAGGATTACTGGATGTGACAGTTTTGGGACAACCTTATATGCTATACTGGTCATGAGTTTATGAGTAGATAAAGCCTTGTTTTAGTGAGATAGCAACAAAAATATCAAAATGCACTGTTGAGAAAGGATTATCTGATGGAAGGAAAAAATAAAATCAAGCTTTTGAAAATACTTGAAATAATGCAAAAGACCGATGAAAATCACCCATTAACTATTGATGAAATTCGGAAAAAACTAAAAAAATATGGTATCGATGCTGAAAGAAAATCAATATCAAGAGATTTGAAAATTCTTGAGGATACCGGTTTGCAGATTGTTTTATGTGACAATCATAATGATGGTTGGTATATGATTGAACACACTTTTCAGGATTTTGAATTAAAACTGATTGCAGATGCGATTGCGTCTAACAGAATTCTTACAATTGAGGATACCCGCAGCCTAATTAAAAGAATAAAAAGTTTTGCAACTCTGGATGCAGAAATTTTTATAGATAATACGGTAGTGGTTGATCCTATAGTAAAGGAAAAAGAACGTCGCCTATCGGTTTATTTTGATTTAGTTATGAGAGCTATTGTTGCCAATAAAAAAATTACTTTTCAGTATATTGACCGTATGAGCAATGATAAAAAACTTAGAAATAATGGAGAAGTAATACAGGCTTCCCCTTATTACCTTATTCCGATGAATGGAAAATATTATGTTGCCTGTTGTACGGATGATTCCACTTCTATTCACAATTATAGGTTAGATCTTATGGTCAACATTCAAATGACAAACTTAGATATCAGACCTAAGATACAAGTGGATGAACTCAAGGAAATAGGTCACACAATGACAGATAGTGATTATCTGAGGATAAGTGCCCATTCATGGACTGGAATAAAAGAAAACGTGACGCTGGAAGGAATCAATTGGTGTAGACTTAACATTTCAGATAAATTTGGTAATGACATAATGTTTCACAGAAAGGGGGAGGACAAATTTGTTGTTTCTGTGAACGTTGCGGTGAATGAGGGATTTTACCAGTGGCTTGCGAGTTATGGAACGAATCTTAAATTGTTGAGTCCTGAAAAAAGAGTGGGTGAGTTTAAAGAATATATCAGTAAAATATATGATCAGTATTAGGATATAATTAGTGCTTTTTATAAAGGATGTTTAAAAAAATAGTTATTTTGTAAAGAGAAAGTTATAGGAGGCATCCATGATTTATGCCATGTCAGACTTACACGGCTGCTTTGAGAAATATAGCAAAATGCTTTTAATGATTGATTTAAAAGAAAATGATACCCTCTATATTCTTGGGGATATCGTTGACCGGGGAGCAGATGGAATTAAGATTATACTGGATTTAATTACCAGAAAAAATGTTATTGCGCTTCAGGGAAATCATGACTACAAAGCGGAGCTAATGTTAAACCGTTTGATGGAATCGGAGGAAGCAACCGCAAAAATTAAAATTGACAAACAGTTTGCTTTTTGGATTTCGGATGGCGGGTTACCGACATATGAAAGCTTTCTTAGGTTAGAACAGCAAGAGAAACTTATGGTATTGAATTATTTAAGGAAAATGCCTTTTTCCAAAATGTTAATAATAGACGGAAAAAAATATTTTTTGTCTCATACAGTGCCGGAAAAAGAGTATATGCCGGAGAATCCGGAACAGTGCCGAAAAAAAGCATTGATACTTGGAGAACCGGATTATGAGAAAATTTATTTTAAGGATATAACGTTAGTGACAGGACATACGCCTACCATACTTATTGATAAGCATTTTCAGGGGAAAATATGGAGAGGCAATAATCATATTGCAATAGACTGTGGTGCAGCATTCGGAAATAATTTGGGATGTATCTGTTTAGATACGGGAGAGGAATTTTATGTTGAGTAGTCATTGATAAAAATTCTTCAACTACAAAATATCGTGTGTGAGATGGAAACTGTATTATAAAAAAATCAAAGGAGAATTACTAATGGACCCTAGATTATACTATACCCCGGAAAGAGAAGGTTACCTTGGAATATCAGAGTTAGGTAGAGCAGAAGTCCTTTTTATACTTAGAGAACCTAATGATAACAATAATGAAAACAAATTTTGGTTTAAAAATGATGTTTATCAACCCAAAATAGAAAATAAGTATTACAAACTGTTATCGCTTCTGGCGGATATATTACTTCACAGCAAGGAATCTTTTCATGATAAACTTGGGAAATGTGCTTATATAAATCTATATCCACTTTCCGGAGAATCATCTGTAAGTAAGAAATATAAAGATATGACTCCTCAAGAAATATGCGGACGTTTAACAAGCTGTTTTAAAGCTCTAAAACCACGAAAAATAGTTTGCTGCATGGATATTTATGATAAAATCGTTTCGAATTTTGAAGAGGTCAAAGAATTGAATGGTTTTACTTATAAGAATACTAAGAAAGAAAAAAGATTTCGTGCCTGTACGATACAGGCAAATAATGAAATAATTGAAGTTTATGAATTTTATCATCCCAAAGCCAGATTTGCTTTCGATGAGACAAATGTTATTTTCAAAGGAGAACATCATGGGGAAATTTTATAGTAATATAACCGGAAAATCTTATACATCTGAAAGCATGCGTGCTACTGATGAGTATAAGTATTTACATAACGAAAAGCTTCGCATTGCAAATGAGCTAAGACGTCAAAATGAACTCAATCAAAAAGAGCAGAGAGAAAATACCGAACGAATTATTAACGGTGGACTTACGAACAAGGAAATCTTGGAACGTGAGATTTATAACGCTGCTGTTCAACGTTTCGGAGAAGAAAAAGTTGTATCAGGAATGAAAATACTCATACTTTTATTTGTGGCGATATTTATGGGAATTGTTCTTTTGGCCGGAGGGAAAGATCTTCCTGCAGTTGTTGTTCTTTTTTGCAGTATTTTTATATTGGTTGCAAGATGGTCATTTGATCTAAAATCTAAAAATAAAATTGCATCTCGAATTTGCTTAGTGCTTGGGCTGCTGCTTTTGATTTTTCCTTTTCTTCCACTAAAAGTGATAGGCAAAGTGATTCCGGCAATTGGCCCCAAGGAGGTATACCTTTATGGGTCACATAATTATGATGGGATAACTGTTGGTGATGAACTTTATATTCACAGAAATGAAACTATTCCGATTACATCCGTTGAGATTATAGATGATTCTATACTAATTTCCTGGAGTGATAGACGTGGTGATTACAAAATCAAATTTTATCCATACGAATTTTGTCTTCAAACCGGTGTTTATGAGTATAATTTATGGGACTATGAAAGCTGGACAGGTCATTCAACAAGGATTTATTTAAATGAATTACTAGAAGATTATAATGATCAAAGATATTTTACATCAGACTAGTGTATATTTCCCTCAGTAGAATAACTTCACAGAGCTTTTCCTATGTCCTAAAATCGTTATGGTGAACCTTATCATAAGCAAAAATGAGGTGTGCATATTTCTAGGCACACCTCATTTTGCATTATACAACATTTTGAAAAACAAGTCTATACTTTTTTTGAAAAAATGTTAGAATTGTTTTGTAGCAAAGAAACAGTGATGGGATGAGCACGAAAGCAGCAAAGAGAAGGAGAAAACCAATGAAGGTATTCGGGACCAGCAGAGAAGCAGAAGAACAGCAGCTGAAGAAAATCCTGGCAGTGGCGCAGCGCAATCTGGAGCGGGCAGAAGGGCATCAGAAGGGGCTGTCGGAACAGTTGCAGGATATGTTAGAGTCTTATGACACCAGGGACAAAGAAGTGCTCGCCCTGTGGCATAATACGGAGTCTTTGTTTCAGGAGAGCAAGCAGGATTTGCTCCGCTGTATCAAAGCACGTAAAAAGCCGTATTTCGGAAGAATTGACTTTCAGGATGCCGCTCTTTCGGAGCCGGAATCCTATTATGTAGGACGTGTCGGCATTTCACCGGACGGGGTGGAACAGCTGGTGATTGACTGGAGAGCACCGATGGCATCGGTGTACTACGAAAATGCTTTGGGAAACTGCACTTATACGGTGAAAGACATCAAGCTGGATGAAACAAAGATCCACGAGATTGAACTGTTCCGGAAGCGTACGTATGAAATTGAAGAAGATAAGCTGAAAGACTTTTTTGATTCGGATATTGTGGCAAACGATGAACTTCTCACCAAGTGTCTGGCAAAAAGTAAAAAGGCTGTGCTGGGAGAAATTATCGGTACCATTCAGAAGGAACAGAATGCGATTATCCGCATGTCCCCCAAAACTAATTTGATTGTACAGGGGGTGGCTGGTTCCGGAAAAACCACCGTGGCAATGCACCGGATTTCTTATATTTTGTACAATTACGAACAGTTCCGCCCGGTGGATTTTTATATCGTGGGAAGTAACCGTATTTTGTTAAACTATATCACCGGTGTTCTGCCGGAATTAGATGTTTACGGTGTTTCCCAAATGACCATGGAGCAGTTATTTATCCGGCTGCTGTATGAAGACTGGGATGATAAAAAGCATAAAGTGAAGGCAACAGATCCAAACGATAAAGAAGCATACCGGAAAGGGGAATATGCCTGGTTCCATGACCTGGAAGCTTTTTGCGAGGACTATGAAGCCAAAACAATTAAGACGGAACCGGTGATAATTGAAAAGACCGGAGTGGTGCTTTTAGAAAAGAAATCCATTGAAACTTATATAAAAAATAATCCAAGAATGTCGGTGCAGGCAAAAATCAATGCATTAAATGAATGGCTGCTTGGCAGACTGGAAAATGAATTGACCGGAAAGTCGGTTTCCTATACACCGGAAGAGAAAAAAGAACTGAACAGAGCATGCAAAGTTCATTTTGGCAGAGACGAATGGAAGGGTTCCCTGTTTGATTTATACGAAGAATTTTTGGCACATCAGAGAAAAAAAGGCAGTAAAATTTTCGCGGAAGCCGGAGCTTATGACGTGTATGACCTGGCAGCACTGGCGTATCTTTATAAGCGGATTAAGGAAATCGACCCAATCCGGGAAGCATCCCATGTTATCATTGATGAAGCACAGGATTTCGGTATGATGGTATACGGTTCCCTGGCATATTGTCTCAGAGGCTGTACCTATACCATTATGGGCGATGTGTCCCAAAACATACACTATGGTTACGGATTGAATGACTGGGAAGATTTACGGGGATTGATTTTGACCGGAGATTATGATAACTTTGGCATTTTGAAAAAGAGTTACCGTAATACGGTGGAAATATCGGAATTTGCAACGGAAGTATTGCATCACGGTAATTTCCCGATTTACCCGGCAGAACCGATTTTGCGTCACGGAAATCCGGTGACTATTCAGGGATATGACACAGAAGAAAACATGAACCGTGCCGTGGTAAGCATCATTGAAAACTGGAAAAAAGAAGGTCACGGAACCATTGCGGTAATTTGTGCGGATGAGAAAGAAGCGGCAGATGTCACCTGGATGCTTGGTGGAAAAATTACATTGGCAGACAGCAATCCGGAAACGGCGGTGTTTGATGAAGGTGTCATGGTGCTTCCGGTGGAATACACCAAGGGTCTGGAATTTGATGCGGTTTTACTGTATCATCCGTCAAAAGAAAAATACCCGATGGAAGATCAGTATGTGAAGCTGTTATATGTGGCAGCAACCAGAGCATTACATGAACTGGCTGTGGTACACTTAAATGACCTGACGGATTTGATTGCCACACCGGTATCGGAGGAAAAGAAGCAGCGTTCCCTGGAAAAACAACAGGACATTTTACGTGTGGCAGCACCCCGGGTCATCCATAAGGTGACGGAAGAGGAAAAACAGGACGAACTTGCCATGTTTCTGGAGCGGACAACCAAACGGTACGGACTGAATCAGCCAAAGACTGAGGGACAGAAGGAACAGGGGAAAGTGAGTGTTACACCGGTACAAAGGACAGAGGAAAAACCGGTGATAAAAGCAGCACCTGTGAAAAAAGCGCCCGGACCGGAGACAGATGCGGAAATCAATACTTCGCCATATCAGTTCGCAACTGTTGTGGCAACAGATAAACTAACACCAAAGGGGCACAGCAGAATTGATTGCGGCGTCCGCTGGGTAAAGAAATCCAAAGAATTTGTGGAGTTTGTAAGCAACTACGGAACACTTCGGGTAACACCGGTGACGGATGCGATAGTCCGGATACAGTTTGTCAGAGGACAGGCAGATACCTTTGCCGAAGAAAAGTGGAAGTATACGGGGGAGAAAAAGGTATCTTTTCTTGCCAGGGAAAATCCGTCGGTATACGAAATAATCACGAAAAAACTGGTTGTCCGTATGGAGAAAAAGACAGGTGCTTTAAGCTTCCTGGATACGAAGGGAGCACTGCTTTTCAAAGAGTCAGGAAAAGAACCGCACCAAATTGAACCGGATGTTTCCAAAACCTGGAACTATTTTGATTGGGCAAAAAGTGAAAAAATCTCTGCAAAGGGTATTTTGGATGAGGATTTGGTAGAGGTAAACGGAAAAGCCCGCTATATTTCCATCGGCGGAAAGAAAAAGAGAATGCCGCTGTTACTTTCCGGAAGAGGATACGGGATTGCGGTTTCTGCGGAAGATGCTGCGTACTTCTGCGGCGTGGGCGTGTACGGGCAGTATATTTGTACCGAGCAGGAAACGCAGATTGAGTATTATGTTTTATTTGGCGGAAACGATGCGGAGAATTTACGTTTGTATAAGTTGTTTAACAGATAGGAGGTTTTATGGAAGTGTGTGTGCATTATGTGAAATAAGTTGTAGTATTGATGAGAAGGAGACTTTTTATGGACAATATAAATGATAATAAGCATAATTGTACCACACTCTGTTATATCGAAAAGGACGATTCTTATTTGATGTTGCACCGGGTAAAAAAGGAAAAAGACATTAATAAGGACAAATGGATTGGCGTAGGCGGGCATTTTGAAAACGGAGAATCCCCGGAGGAATGCCTGCTTCGGGAAGTATGGGAAGAAACAGGACTGAAACTGACCAGTTTCCGGCTTCGAGGAATTGTTACTTTTTCCACGGATGTATATCCGACAGAGTATATGTTTTTGTATACGGCGGACGGATATGAAGGAGAAATAACGGAGTGCAACGAGGGCAACCTGGAATGGGTGAAAAAACGAGAGGTATATCAACTGCCCGTATGGGAGGGGGATAAGGTATTCTTCCGGCTACTGGAAGAGGAGATACCGGTATTTTCCTTAAAGTTAAGATATGAAGGAGATAATCTGGTGGAAACTGTTTTAAACGGGAAAAGGATGTAAACAAAAGGGGCTGGATAACAGCCCCTTTTTGAATTCTTATACAGTTCCGGTTACGGTAAGCACGGTTACGCCCGGTACAATTGTCCACTGTCCGGTGACAGGGTCCTGGGTGTAGGTGGCAGCAGGAACGGTAATTACACTTGCTACGGTTTGGAATAAACCGGTGGTTTCATCGTAGACATACTCCGGTCCTTCTGTTAAAACTGTGCCGTTTAACGCTACGGTGATGTTTTCTAAAATTGGATTGAAAAGGTCGGTTACAGTCACGTTATCGGTAGCAACAGCAGGGGTGTTGCCGGTGTTTTGTATGGTGAAGGTGTAGGTTAACTGACCGTTTTCAGCAACAGTTTCCGGTGTCAGACCTTTGGTAATGGAAAGCTGGGCTGCATTTGCGATGGTAATAGTATCGGATACCGTAATCGGAGTTGTGAGACCTGCACCGGAAATGGTAGCTTCGTTTGCGATGGTAGAACCGGAAGCTAAAGGTGCGAATTCATTTACACGGGCGTTGTAAATAACGATAGCATTTCCGCTGGCCGGTACGTTGATGCCACTGATAACCAAAGACGGGCCTGCCACTGCGGTTGCACCGGTCTGTAAAACGCCGTTTGCGTAGTAGGCAAGGGAATCCTCCACATAGGTGAGAGGGGTTCTTGTTACTCCCGAGGCGGTGTATGCGCCTAAGTCATCGGTGATAGTCAAGTTGTTGAAAGCGGCTGTGCCGGTGTTAACAATGCTTACAACATAGGTTACGGTATCACCGAAGCGGTACTCATCGTCTACTGCGTTCTTTGCAGCAGAGAGTACTTCGATAATTTCTCCTGTAACGATATTGGAAGTTGTCGTTGTATTATTGTAAGACAGGGTTGCCTGATTAGTAAAAATAGCCATAGAAGGTATACTCCCTTTTTGTGTTTCATTATTAGTATATGGTGAGATGGGAAAAGAGTGAAAAAAGAATGATAGAAGAAAACTATTGAAAAACAGAACAAAGTTGTATAAAATAAAGGAGTTCAATTTATTTTACCTTTAGGAGGATATGAAAATGAAAACAAAGTTAGGAATTTCTGTTGCAATGATGGCGGCTGGTACATATTTGTTAGGGCTGTTTTCCGGTTATCTGGCATTAGTGTTGATTGCAGGGTATGTTTTACTTTGTGAATCCGATGAGTGGTTAAAGAAATCTGTGGTGAAGGCTCTTGTGATTACAGTTGCTTTTTCTGTGATCAGTGCAGTAATCGGATTTATTCCAAATGCAATCAGCATTGTGGATGATTTGGTAAGTATTTTTGGCGGTAATTTTAGCATTCTGTTCCTTTCCAGAATTGTTACTTTTATCAATACGGTTCTTTCCGTATTTGAGAAGCTTCTTATGTTAGCGCTTGCACTTCTTGCATTTGATAATAAAACGATTAAGCTTCCTGTGATTGACAGCTTTATTGAAAAGCATATGTAATCCAATGAAACAAATTCCTTGACAACTTTATTAAACGGTGGTATCATCACCACAATAACATAAGAAAAGCGTTGACGGAAACAAGTAGTTTACCGGAAAGCATCCAGAGAGAGCAGCATTTGGTGGAAGCTGCTTATGCGGAACGTAGACGAAAACCATTCCAGAGCTGTAACGCCCAAAGTCAGTAAGTGTTACCGTATGCCTGCGTTAAAGGATAGGATTTGATGGAATCTGAAGTGAAAAGTTAAGGTGGAACCGTGCTAAAAGCACCCTTAAGAGGTTTAATACTCTTATGGGTGCTTTTCTTATGTTGTTGAAAAAGTAACTATAGCGTGGGCTGAATAGTTACATATCTATTCAAGAACAAAAAAGAAAGGAGTAGCAACTATGAAGGTTCTACAAAGCAACAACGAAGTAATGGAAGTAAAATTTGAGGAATTGGAAGGAAAGAAAGCATTTTGGCATACGAGTGCCCATGTGCTTGCCCAGGCGGTAAAGAGGTTGTATCCGGAAACGAAATGTGCCATCGGTCCGGCCATTGAAAACGGTTTTTATTACGATTTTGACTTTGCATTCCCATTCTCTGATGAGCATTTAAGCGCAATCGAAGAGGAAATGAAAAAGATAGTGAAGGAATCCCTCTCCCTGCAGGTGAGCGAAAAGTCGAAAGAAGAAGCCATTGCCTACATGGAGCAGGCAAATGAGCCATACAAGCTGGAACTCATCAGAGAACTGGCTGACGACGTACGCATTAGCTTTTACAAGCAGGGCGAGTATGAGGAGTTCTGTGCAGGTCCCCACATTTCCAATGTGTGTCAGATTAAGGCAATCAAGCTGTTATCTGTGGCAGGTGCCTACTGGCGGGGCGACGAAAAAAATCCGATGTTAACGAGAATTTACGGTATTTCTTTTCCAAAGGCATCCCAGTTGGAAGATTATCTCCACATGCTGGAGGAAGCAAAGGCAAGAGACCACAGAAAGCTGGGCAAGGAGCTTGGTATCTTTACGATTTTTGACGAAGGCCCAGGGCTCCCGGTATTTTTGCCAAAGGGCATGATGTTAAAAAATCTCCTCATTGATTATTGGAGAAAAATTCACCGCAAAGAGTGTTATGTGGAGGTGTCCACACCGATTATGCTGGAGCGAAGTCTTTGGGAAACGTCCGGTCATTGGGAACATTACAGAGAGTCTATGTACTCCCTGCAGGTGGAAGATGAGGATTATGCCATTAAGCCTATGAGCTGTCCGGGCGGCATGCTGGTGTATAAGCTGCAGCCAAAATCCTACAAGGAGCTGCCAATCCGTATGGCAGAGCTTGGTCTGGTGCACCGTAACGAAAAATCAGGAACGTTGCATGGTTTGATGCGTGTCCGCTCTTTCACGCAGGATGATGCCCATATCTTCATGCGGGAAGATCAGGTAATGGACGAGATTCAGGGTGTGATGCGGCTGATTGATAAAGTGTATGCCAAGTTTGGCTTTTCCTACCAAATTGAACTGTCCACGAGACCGGAAAATTCCATCGGCAGCGATGAGGACTGGGAATTGGCAACGAAGGCTCTGGAGCAGGCGGTTGTGGGTCTTGGCAAGTCTTATGTGGTAAATGAGGGAGATGGCGCCTTCTACGGTCCGAAGCTTGATTTCCATTTAAAGGATTCCCTCGGAAGAATGTGGCAGTGCGGCACGATTCAGTTGGACTTTCAGCTTCCGCAGCGCTTCGGTATTGAGTACATTGGTGCCGATGGCGAGAAGCACCGCCCGATTATGCTGCACCGTGTGGTATTCGGTTCTATCGAGCGTTTTATCGGCATTCTGATTGAGCATTATGCAGGCAAATTCCCGGCATGGCTGGCTCCGGTGCAGGTGAAAATTCTTCCGGTTTCCGACAAGTACATGGACTATGCAAAGAAAGTGGCAGAACAGTTGGAAGATGCAGATGTTCGGGCAGAATTGGATTTGCGCAATGAAAAACTGGGTTACAAAATCCGGGAAGCTCGCATGGATAAGGTGCCGTACATGGTAATCGTGGGCGAGAACGAGGAGAAGAACGGTTCTGTTTCCGTGAGACAAAGAGATGCGGAAATTGAGAAACAGGAGCTGGGGGAGATGAGCCTTAAGCAGTTGGTGGAGCTGGTTAAGAAGTAGTAGTAAGTTTTATATGAAAAAGAGGTGCCGCATCAGAGAAGTGTGCGGCACCTGTGCTGTGTGCGCCTAGCGGCGCACGTTTCTAACGGGTGAAAGTCCCTAATCCGCCCTAGTAGTGGGAAGGATACAGCCAAGACCAAGGGTGTTCATCGTGAGGTGAAATCTGAAGGAAGGTGGAGGCAAATCTCTGGTCTGAC
>JAGAQI010000146.1 GCA_017622795.1 Lachnospiraceae bacterium | reverse complement strand
GGTTCAAATCCTATCCCCGCAACTCTAGATAATTGTTTTGTATATAAAATTCAAAAGAGATAACAAACATGCCCAGATAGCTCAGTCGGTAGAGCAACGGACTGAAAATCCGTGTGTCACTGGTTCGATTCCGGTTCTGGGCATCTTTTTTTGTTTTAAAATAGATTTTGTAATACGGCAAAGAGTCGGTGCTTGACTTATGGAAGGCACTATGCTAAAATTAAAGCCGTGAAAAAATGGGTTACTAGCTCAGGCGGTAGAGCACTTGACTTTTAATCAAGGTGTCGCGGGTTCGAGTCCCGCGTGACTCATCAAGAAAGACTTTTTCATAAAAAGAAAAAGTCTTTTTTTGCTTTTTGCGTATATTTGATGGTTATTTAGCAAAGAAAGCATAGCACAAAGAAAAGTTCTATGATAAAATAAAAGGGCGAATTGTGCTGGCTGAAAAAAAGGAAGATAGTAGTATGAAAGATTTATCAAAAAAAGCCGGAATAATTTTATGTCATATCATATGTATCTTTATTTTATTTTTTTCTTTTTTGAATGAACCGGAAAAAGAAAATGAAAAAGAAGTGCAGAAAGAAGTTCATACGGTAAAACTACCGGGAGTAACAAGTCCGACGGTAATGTCGGAACCAACGAAAACACCAATACCGACGGCAACACCGGAACCAATGGAAACACCAACACCGACGGCAACGCCGGAACCAACGGAAACACCAACACCGACGGCAACGCCGGAACCAACGGAAACACCAACACCGACGGCAATGCCGGAACCAACGGAAACACCAACACCGACGGCAACGCCGGAACTGACGGAAATACCAACTCCAACAATAAATCCGGAAGACATCAGGGCCGATGTAAAATATAAAGTATTGCAGAATGTTTCTGACGGAGTGTATGCAGCAATAGATAACCAGATGGATAATTGGTGGTTTCTCAGAAAGAAACAGCAGGTTCCTTCCGGAAGTGGTGAGTTCTTTAAAATAGCAGAATATGATGGCTATTATTTAAATAAAGAAGCTACAGATGAGGATAAGGTAATTTATCTAACGATAGACTGTGGTTATGGAAGCGCGAATACAGAAGTAATTTTAGATGTATTTAAAAAACACGACATTAAAGTTACATTTTTTGTGACAAAGTTTTATATAGAAGCATGTCCAAAAGAAGTTAAGAGAATGCTTGCAGAAGGTCATACCGTAGCTAATCATTCTGTAAGTCATTTGGACCTTACAAAGTTATCTGATCAGGAAATATATGAAGAAATTGTAGGGTGCGAAGAAGCGTTTTATGATTTGACCGGTACTCAAATGGCACCGTTTTTCCGCCCGCCGGAGGGTGCTTACAGTAAACGGACCATGCAGATTACAAAGGATTTAGGTTACAAAACAATTTTCTGGAGTATTGCTTATAAAGATTATGATCAGAAAAATCAACCGGGAAAAGAGTATGTTTTGGATCATTTTGAAACCTATCATCATAATGGAGCCATTCCACTCATGCATAATGATTCCAAGTCAAACATGCAGGCCATGGAAGGTGTGGTTACATTTTTAAAGGAACAGGGCTACCGGTTTGGTAATTTGAGCGAATTAAAATAAAAGAGCTTTTTGAAAGAAAATTGTAAAATTGTTAATTTTTTTACAAAAAGTACTGGAAAAAAATTCGTAGTCGGGTTATAATGAAACTGAAAAGTGAACTATTTAAGTTTTTACTTTAATAAAAGGAGGATATTACAATGAAATTCTTTATCGACACAGCGAATGTGGCAGACATCAAGAAGGCAAATGATATGGGAGTTATTTGCGGTGTAACAACTAATCCATCCCTGATTGCAAAGGAAGGCAGAGACTTTGTAGAAGTTATTAAGGAAATCACAAGTATTGTTGATGGTCCTATCAGTGGCGAAGTTAAGGCTACTACAGTGGATGCAGAAGGCATGATCGCTGAGGGTAGAGAAATCGCTAAGATTCATCCAAACATGGTTGTTAAGATTCCTATGACAGTTGAAGGCTTAAAGGCTACTAAGGTTCTTGCTTCTGAAGGTATCAAGACAAATGTTACTTTAATCTTCTCCGCTAATCAGGCATTACTTGCTGCAAGAGCAGGTGCTACTTATGTATCTCCATTCCTTGGCCGTCTGGATGATATTTCCCAGCCTGGTATTGATCTTATCCGCACCATTTCCGAAATCTTCGACATCTACGGATTAGATACAGAAATCATCGCAGCAAGCGTTAGAAACCCAATTCATGTTACTGACTGTGCTCTTGCAGGTGCTGACATTGCAACTGTTCCTTACGGTGTAATCGAGCAGATGACAAAGCATCCTTTAACAGATCAGGGTATTGAAAAGTTCCAGAAGGACTACAAGGCTGTTTTCGGTGAATAATTAGTACATAAATGAAAGGAAATTACGAACATGAATAACATTGATACTATGTCCGTTAATGCAATCCGTGTATTAGCTGCAGACGCTGTACAGAAGGCAAAGTCCGGTCATCCGGGTCTTCCTCTCGGCTGTGCAGCAGTAGCTTATGAACTTTGGGCAAAGGATATGAAGCACAATCCTGCAAACCCTGACTGGGCAAACAGAGACCGTTTCATTCTTTCCGGTGGTCACGGTTCCACTCTGTTATACTCTTTACTTCATCTGTTTGGCTACGGTCTTACCAAGGAAGACTTAATGCAGTTCAGACAGTTAGACTCTTTAACTCCTGGTCATCCGGAGTACAGACACACAAAGGGTGTTGAAGCTACTACAGGTCCTCTTGGTGCAGGTATGGCAATGGCTGTTGGTATGGCAATGGCAGAAGCTCACCTTGCAGCAAAGTTCAACAAGGATGGTTTCCCGGTTGTTGACCATTACACCTACGTTCTCGGTGGCGATGGATGTATGATGGAAGGTATTTCTTCCGAAGCATTCTCTTTAGCAGGAACCCTTGGCTTAAACAAGTTAATCGTTCTTTACGATTCCAATAAGATTTCCATCGAAGGCAGCACAGACATCGCTTTCACAGAAGATGTTAAGAAGCGTTTTGATGCGTTTGGTTTCCAGACTCTCGTAGTAGAAGACGGTAACAACTTAGACGAAATCCATGCAGCAATTGAGGCTGCAAAGGCTGATACCACACGTCCATCCATGATTATGGTAAAGACTCAGATTGGTTACGGCTGTCCTGCAAAGCAGGGTAAGGCAAGTGCTCACGGTGAACCTCTCGGTGAGGAAAACGTGGCAGCATTAAAGGAAAATCTTGGCTGGCCAAGTCAGGAAGCGTTCTATGTGCCTGATGAAGTTTACGCTAACTACAAGGCAATCTCCGAAGCTAAGGCGAAGGATGAAGAAGCATGGAATGCTATGTTTGCTGAATACTGTGCAAAGTTCCCTGAAATGAAGGCAGCTTGGGATGCAGAATTCGATATGGATGCAGCAAAGGATTTAATCAATAACGAAGAATTCTGGGCATACGACGAAAAGCCGGAAGCAACCAGAAATCTTTCTGGTGTTGTTCTTAACAGATTAGCAAAGTATGTACCAAACTTAATCGGTGGTGCAGCTGACCTTGCTCCTTCCACAAAGACATATATGAAGGATCTTGGCGATTTCTCCAAGGAAAACTATGCAGGCAGAAACTTACACTTTGGTGTTCGTGAGCTTGCAATGGCAGCTATCGGCAACGGTATGACATTACACGGAATGCGTGCGTTTGTTTCTACATTCTTCGTATTCAGTGATTATGTAAAGCCAATGGCAAGACTTTCTTCCATCATGAGAATTCCTACTACATACGTACTGACACACGACAGTATCGGTGTAGGTGAAGACGGTCCTACCCATGAGCCAATCGAGCAGCTGGCTATGCTTCGTTCCATGCCGAACTTCCATGTATTCCGTCCGGCAGACGCAACAGAAACCATCGCAGCTTGGTACAGCGCAGCTACTTCCAAGGAAACTCCTACTGCTTTAGTTCTGACCCGTCAGAATCTTCCACAGTTAGCAGGTTCCTCCAAGGAAGCATTAAAGGGTGCTTACATTTTAGAAGATTCCACAAAGGCTACTCCGGATGCTATCATTATCGCTACCGGTTCTGAAGTTCAGTTAGCTGTAGAAGCTAAGGCTGAACTCGCTAAGGAAGGCGTTGATGTAAGAGTAGTTTCCATGCCATGTATGGACATCTTCGAAGAGCAGTCCGCAGAATACAAGGAAGCAGTTCTTCCAAAGAACGTTCGTGCAAGAGTAGCAGTAGAAGCACTTATCGATTACGGTTGGGGCAAGTACGTTGGCTTAGACGGTGCTATCGTTTCCATGACAGGTTTCGGTGCTTCCGCTCCTGCAGCAACCCTGTTTGAGAAGTTCGGCTTCACAACAGAAAACGTTGTTAAGGCTGTTAAGTCCGTTCTGTAAAGAAAAGTGAATAAATAGCTTATTTATAAATTGATTTGTGGATAAGCATACAAAATCCCCGGCGGAATATCTGCCGGGGATTTTTTTGTATATAATTTCTTGTTCATTTTAATGAAACTTTAATCCTTTAAGGCAGAAAAACCCTTGCGGAAGAGGCAAATTAACTCTATAATAGAAGACGATGTATTTGTTCATGATACAATGTAACATATAATTTTAGATATAAATAGTTTGGAGGCAAATATGACAGGTTGGAATAATGAATTACTTCAGATAGGACCATTTACCGTATATGGGTATGGGCTGATGATTGCCATCGGAGTTTTGGTAGCATACAGCGTAGGTGAATACCGTGCGAAAAAACAGGGTCTGGATCCGGATTCCCTATTTTGGATTACCGTCAGCTGCTTAGTCGGTGGGATTCTGGGAGCAAAATTATTATTTATTATAGTAGAAATTAAATCTATTATTGCGGACCCGTCCATTCTTCTGGATGTTACCCATGGATTTGTGGTATACGGCGGAATTATCGGTGGCATTGGCGTCGGATATTTGTATTGCAAAATTAAGAAGCTGGAGTTTTTAAAGTACTTTGACCTGGTTATGCCATCCATTTCCATTGCCCAGGGCTTTGGCCGTGTGGGTTGTATGTTTGCCGGCTGCTGCTACGGCAGAGAAACCGACAGCTGGTTCCATGTAGTGTATCATTCTTCTGATTTCGCACCAAACGGTGTAGCGTTAATCCCGACGCAGATGGTGATGGCGATATTGAATTTTGCCCATTTCTTTATTTTAGTATTTTTGATAAAGAAATTGGTAAAACATGATGGTCAGATTGCAGGATTTTATCTGGTATTTTATAGCATTGGCCGCTTTTTCTTAGAGTATTTAAGAAACGATCCAAGAGGAAATGTAGATATTCTTTCTACCTCCCAGTTTATCTCTCTCTTCATTTTGGCAGCAGGAGTGGGAACAATTTTACTCTGTGGATATCTCGGAAAGAAACGGGCAGTAGCTGTGGATAATGTTTTAACTGAAGAAGTAAAAGGAATAGAAGAAGACAAAACAGAAAAAGAAGCCGAATAGGGAGAAAGCGGATACAGGGGGTAAAACAATGGCAAAAATACTGATTGTGGAAGATGAAGCAAAAATCGCACGTTTCTTGGAATTGGAATTAAAGCATGAAGGATATGAGGTTGTCCATGCAGCAGATGGCAGAACCGGTCTGGAACTGGCACTGCAGAAGGATGTAAATTTGGTCTTGCTTGATATTATGCTTCCGGGGCTTTCCGGAATTGAAGTATGCCGCAGAGTGCGTATGGAATCCCAGGTGCCGATTATTATGTTAACAGCAAAGGACGATGTAACCGATAAGGTGGCAGGTCTTGATATGGGTGCAGATGATTATATGACAAAACCATTTGCAATCGAGGAATTATTGGCACGTATCCGTGTGGCATTGTCCAGGCATTCTTCTAAACATCAGGAAGAGGCAGAAAAAGATGAATTATCCTATGGAGCATTGGTGTTAAATACAGCAGCGCATTCCTGTGAATATAACGGGGAAGAGGTTACGTTAACCAAAAAGGAATATGATTTGCTTGAGTGCCTGCTCCGGAACAAAAATGTAGCCATGTCCAGAGAGCAGCTGCTCAGTACGGTATGGGGTTATGAGTACATGGGTGACACCAATGTAGTCGATGTATATGTCCGTTATTTACGTCAAAAAATTGATGATAAATACGGAATTCATATGGTAGAAACCATCCGTGGTATCGGATATATGATAAAGGAAGATTAACTTCAAAAGGAGCAATGATGGAAAAGCAGCAGGGAAGATGGAAACGGCAGATGAGATGGATAAAAGAGGGAATGAAAAATTTCAGACTCTCCCTGTCTTTTCGTGTGTCTTTAAATTACCTGCGCTTTTTTCTGATTAATGGAATCATATTTTTCTTTATTTTAGGGTTTCTATATGTATATGAAGAAATGAAGCCAGCGAAAAGCGTTGTAGAACAGATGGTAGTGCTTCTGGAAAAAGATGAGGAAAAATTTGTGGAATATGTTGTTTCGGAGCAGCCAAAAAATCTTGCCGTGTTTTGGAAGGATGGCGAAGAACTTCGAAGACTATATGAGAACGGTGAAGAAAACTGGCTGCAGTCCCGATATTACTTTGGACATTGTCTGGAAAGAAGAAACGGGGAATGGAAGCTGTTAATTAAGGACAATCAGGATGTTTTCCGAAACGGACAGAAATATGAAATAACATTTTATTACGATGTGTCGGATGCGGTGGAAAAATCTTCTTCGTTTTTGAGAAATGCATCCATGATTTACCTGATACTAACATTGTTTATTATTTGGGAAAGCCGCCGGGATAATAAACGTATTTTTGCTCCGATAAAAAATCTTACCGATACAGCAAGAAACCTGACGGTAACTAATTTACATAGTGAGCGCTTGCCGGTGCGGGGAACGGAAAAAGAATTGAGGGAATTAACCCAGGTATTCAATGAAATGCTGGACCGTCTGGAATTATCCTATGAGAGCCAAAAACAGTTTGTATCCAATGCCTCTCATGAACTGCGGACACCGATTGCTGTAATTCAGGGTTACAGCCGGATGCTGTCCCGTTGGGGTGCTTCCGACCCGGAGATATTAAATGAAGCAGTAGAAGCCATCGGAGATGAGTCCAAGGCCATGCAGGAGCTGGTAGAAAAGCTATTGTTTTTGTCCCGTCATGACCGGAAAACCTTAAAGGTGCAGAAAGATTGGTTCTCCATGGGTGAGGTTGTGGAGGATATGGTGAAAGAGACCCGAATTGTAACAACTAACCGGGAAATAAAAGCCAGCCTGATACAGAATGTTTCGGTATACGGTGACGACCAGTTGTTAAAGCAGGCAATCCGAGTGCTGATTGATAATGCCATTAAGTATTCCGATGAGGGTGATACTATCACCATCGGATGTGAAAATAAAAACGGCAATTGTGTCCTTACGGTAGAAGATACCGGCCGGGGAATGAAAAAAGAAGATGTGGACCATATGTTTGAACGTTTTTACCGCTCGGACGATATCCGTGGTAAAATTGACGGTCATGGTCTGGGACTTTCCATTGCCAGACTGATTATTCTTGCCCATGCAGGAACCATAAAGGTCCGCACCCAGTATACGGTGGGTACCAGCTTTACCATTACCATTCCGCGTCAGCGTATGGCACCACATCAACCGAATGGGGCGAAATAAGGAGAGTTTTTATGGGCTGCAATCAATGTCCGAGAAAATGTAATAAAGAGCGTAGAGAGGGCGATACGGCCTCCTACGGCTATTGTCAGGTGTCCGTCCGGCCAAAGGTGGCCAGGGCGGCACTGCATTTTTGGGAAGAACCCTGTATTTCCGGAGAAGAAGGCTCCGGTACGGTGTTTTTTTCCGGCTGTAATCTGCGGTGTGTTTATTGTCAGAACAGGGAAATTGCGGCGGGAGTCCGCGGAAAAGAAATATCAGTGGAACGTCTGGCAGAAATCTTTTTGGAACTACAGGAAAAGGGCGCCAACAATATTAATCTGGTGACACCGTCCCATTATTATATGCAGATTAAGGAGGCGTTGCTTTTGGTAAAAGAAAAGCTTCGCATTCCGGTAATTGCAAATACTTCCTCCTATGAATCAGTGGAAGTGCTTAGAGAAATGGAAGGCCTGATTGATATATATCTTGCAGATTATAAATATGCAAGCAGGGAGCTGGCGGCAAAGTATTCCCATGCAGAGGACTATCCACAAATGGCAGCAGCGGCACTTTCGGAAATGTTTAGGCAGGTAGGTGAACCGGAGTTTGATGAGCGCGGGATCATGAAAAAGGGAATGATTATCAGGCATCTGTTGCTTCCGGGTTGTTTGGAGGACTCCAAGGCAGTTCTGCACTTTCTTTATGATACCTTTGGGGATTCTGTATTTATCAGTATTATGAATCAGTATACGCCACTTGCTCATGTGGAAAAATACCCGGAGATAAACCGCCGAGTAACCGATGAGGAATATGAAGAAATTGTGGATTACGCCATCGAACTTGGTATAGAAAACGGGTTTATTCAGGAGGGCGAAACCGCAGAGGAAAGTTTCATACCGGCCTTTGATGGAGAAGGGGTATAAAAAGAGGCCTGCGCATGCAAGCCTCTTCAAATTTTATTCATACATTTGTTTCAATACGCTAAAATAGTTCTCAAATGTTTTTCTGCAGCATTCTGCATTTTTAATCACAATTCCATCTACACGCAATCCAAGTAAGGAAAACGCCATAGCCATGCGGTGATCGTCGTAGGTTTCGATTTCTGCAGGCTGAGGAACTCCGGGTTCAATTTCGATGCCATCTCCGTTATTGATTTCCCGGCAAATAATACCTGCTCTGGTCAATTCATTTATAATGGCATGGAACCGGTCACATTCCTGATATTTGATATGGGAAATACCTGTAATGGTTGTGTTGCTGTTTGCAAAAGGAGCAATGGCAGCAAGTGTCATGGTTTGGTCAGAAAAGGAACCGAGATTAGCGGTTATGCCGGAAAATTGCCGGTTTTCATGACCTGTAGCAGTGTAGCTTCCGACAGATACATCGTAGGAAACCTGACATCCCATCTGCTTCAGCACGTCCAGAAACTGAACATCGCCCTGCAGGGACTGCTCCGGAATATGCGGAACTGTCATGGAAATACCAAGAAGCGGTGCCATAGCATAAAAATAACATGCTGCGGACATATCCGGTTCAATGAAATAGTCTCTGGCGGTATAGGTTTGTCCGTCCGGAATGAAGAAAGTGGTGTCATCCGGTTTTTCCACACGGACACCAAACTGTTTCATCATGGCAACGGTCATATCAATGTAAGCCATGCCGTGGGTGCCGGTAATATGTACGGTAAAATCTCCCGGAAACAGGCAGGCAGAAATTAGGAGTGCGCTTAAAAACTGGCTGCTTTTGTCAATATCTACCGTAACCTCGGTAGCAGACAGCGGAGCATCATTTGCAAACTCCACCGGAAGGAAATCTTCTTTTTCTGTAAAAGAAAATGTACTTCCCAAAGAGGAAAGTGCGGTAAAGAGCTCTTTCATTGGGCGTTTCTTCATCTGCTCGGAAGCATCAATGCGGCAATGGCACCGGGAAATGCCAAGAAATGCTGTTAAAAATCTGGCAGCAGTACCGGCACTGCCTACGTTAATCGTGGCATCTTTCTTTGGAATGTTGCCGCCTTCACCGTATACGGTTACCTGCTTTGCCGCCTCGTCAATTTCTACCCGGAAACCAAGGGAAATAAGACTTTCTAAAAAGTGTCTGGAATCATCAGAAAAAAGCACGCCGGAGAGGGTGCTTTTTCCTTTTGCCAAAGCGGCAAGCAGAAGCGCCCGGTTGGTAATACTTTTGGAACCGGGTACTTCTATGATATATTCGTTTTTATGATGTTCGGAAAATGGTCTAATGGCAATGTCTGACATAGAATTTTCTCCGTTCTTATGTTAGTTCATGAAAGGTACAAGGTATGCTTCGTTGTTATTTTCGTCATAGGACAACAGATACATACGGAGGGCACCGGTGTGCTCTTCGCCAACTAAAAGCTGGTTTGGAAGACCTTCACGGGTGATGTTAATCTGAAGTGCAACATATACACCTGCACCCACATCACTGCTGTAAGCAAGCATATTGTCGGTTCCGTAGGTGAAGCCTTCGGAAAGATCAATCTGGTACAGGGCAAGACTTAATAAGTCCATATCGGACTTAAGAAGATAGGTACCGCCGTCTTCGTTCACTGTCCAAGTGTCTTTTACTTCAATATCTTCCGGATTATTTATGGTAAGAATTTCAATTGTGGAAATAGGATCCGGAAGCTGAGGTTCCTCTTCTTCTTCTATTTCGGAAACCGGAACGGATGCTTCGTCTACCATAGTGATGGAGGTAATAACCGGCTGATTTTCTGCCAAAACGGTACCGTTATCATCTTCGACGATAGAATCAAAACAAATATCATCTACAAGCTCCATACCGTAAACAACCTTACCGAAGCCGGCATAATAACCGTCCAGACCGGTAGAATCTTCATGTACAATGAAAAACTGGGAAGATGCGCTGTTGTAATCTTCTGCTCTTGCCATGGAGATGGTGCCGCGTACATGGCTGATTGCGTTTTTAAAACCGTTAGCTGCGAATTCTCCCGGGAGAGTATAGGCAGAACCGCCGAGACCGGTGCCTTCCGGGTCACCGCCCTGAATCATAAATCCATCGATAATGCGGTGGAAGGTAAGTCCGTTATAAAAACCGTCATTTACCAGATTAACAAAGTTGGTTACAGTGGCAGGGGCTACATCGGCGTTCAGTTCCAAATAAATTTCTCCGTAGTTTTCCACTTCCATTAAGGCATAGTGGGTACCGGATAAATAGTTATCGGAATTGTAATTTGGGTTATTTTTCTCTTCTTTGTTACCGCAGCCTGCCAGCAGAAATACGGAAAGCAAAGACAGTATGCAAAGGGTAGCTAGTTTCTTTTTCATAATGCAAAATCTCCTTTTCTTTTTTAACGTGTCCATTCTGCCTCAAAGTTACGGCAAAACTATGTCAAAACTAAGAAGGAATCATGAAATAATAATTTTTATTAAAAAAAGGGCAGTCTATGAAGACTGCCCTTACTGTTACCAGTTTTTCTTATAGAAAACATGACCGTTTAAAATATAAAATTTTGTGTAGGTACTGTAATCTTTTGTGCGGTATGCACTGTCTATGGTGCGGAAGAACATAAAGTCACCGATGTTGTTACGTCCGGCCAAAGCTTCACGGCCTGCATCATAGCATTTTTCAGGAATGCCCCTGCGTTGTGCCCGGTCAATCAGCTCCTGGGCGGCACCGGCGAACTGTCCCGGTGAAAAGAGAACTTCTTCCAAGGTGGTGCCCCAGTATCCGTCTTCCATACGGTTTAAGATAACATTAGCAACTGCCAACATACCTTCGTAGCCCTGGTCACCGGCTTCGGTATAGATGACCGTAGCGAAGAGATAAAGTTCCTCGTCGGTCATAGTCATAGGAGTACGGAATGTCTCCTTGATGGAATGAATCTGGTTTTTTGCCATAGCAGCTTCCATGGAATCCTGCAGTTCTTTTTCATGAACCTCTTCCAAAGTAAGACCGGCTTTTAACTTAAAGTTAAAGGTAACATATTTTTCGGAAACATAACCGATAGTGCCGTCAGCTAATTCCACAGCAATCCAATCTTTGTAGCTCTTACCCAGATGAACCGGATAAGCCTGTCCTTTTTTGATCTTGGTTACGGTGTCGTACCAGGTTCCCGGACCGGTTCGGACATTTAATACACTGGCGGTAATATAAGCAGTAACCAGTTTGCCCTCATCACATTTCTTTATGACTTCTTCCGCAGAAAGAAGATATTTGGAACTGACATAACCTTCTTTGACGGAACCGGTGGAAATTTTAACCCAGCCGTCGGACTCGCCCTCAATAAGCGCGTAATTATCTTTATACAGTTTACCGACAATGTCATAGTTTGTGCCCGGACCCTTACGGATATTGAGACTCTTGCTAACGGAAGCAATAGAAAATTTAGGTACGTATGCTTCCGGTGCCGGAGTAGGGCTTGGCGTTGGCGTCGGAGTTACCGTTGGGCTTGGACTTGGTGTTGGTGTCGGTGATATGGTAGGAGTAGGAGTTGGTGTCTCGGTTGGAGACGGAGTTGGTGTGCTGGTTGCCGGAATTGGAGTTGCTGTTGATTCTACGGCAACGGAAATATCTGTATTCTCCTGATTTTCCTCTTGACTGCCGGTGGTTGCTGTAGGCGCCGGTGTGGCTTGGAAATTCGATTTGTTGCTTGAATCTTCGGAAACAATGTCTTTTCCGGAAGCAGCAATATCGGAATCCGGTTTTGCAAAGGAGCCTGCCAGCATGATGACTAAAAAGCAGGTACAGGTGGCAGCAAAACCAATCAGCGTACGCTGTGTCTTTTTCATAAAATTTTTAAACCCTTTCTACAATCTTTAACAATTTGTTTCCCATAAAGTGTGTTAGTTAACAATTTTGTAAAAAATACCTTGTGTGACGAGTATATCACACTTTTTCCAAGAAAGAAAGGGGTGTTTTATCCATTTAATTCATAGATATACGCATTCCCCTGTTTTCCGGTGCGTAGAACGATGCGAAGCTCTGACAGCAGAAGCAAGGTGGTCTGGGCTAAAGATACCGGGATTTTTGCCAGGCGGGCGAACTCTTTTGCGGTAAAGGTATCCGGCAGGTCCTCCGGTAGAAGCATCATATAATCCTTTGGGGATTCCATATCATATTCTGCCACAAGTTTCAAAGGAAATTTGTCACATTTGGTCGCCCGTTTCTTTTTATCTTTTCCATAGCCGTCTAACATCCGGTATTCTTCCATGTCCATCAGTACAATTTTTAGAGAAAAATTGGGATGGGACAAAAAGGGACGGATACGGTATAGTTCTGCAAATACCTGTAATGAATTGCCTTTGCGGGTGGATTTTTTTGGCGGAGTAATTTCTCCGGTGTCAGGAGTGACCCAACGCAGGTAATTATAGTTTGTCACGGGGTAGACTATGGTAACCGGGTGGTCCGTCAGGAAAAACTCCAGTTTGGAACGTAATTTATTAAATTGTCTTGTCTGAATCTCGAAAATATGGCCGTCTACGCAAACGTCGGCAAAGTAGGAGCCGATTTTGATTTCCTGGTTAGCAAGGTCATGGGAGAGATACTGCTTTAAGGTGCTGTGCACGGTTTTTTCTCCTAAGGTGCCTATACCGCCAAGGGTTTCCTGCCGCTGCAGGACGAGATTACGGCTAAGGTCAAAGTAGTCAATATCCATGGCTTGGTTCCTTTAAAATAGTTGATAAATTAAGTATACCACAGAAAATACTTTGTTACAATTAAGGGAATAATTCGGATGACATAAAGAAAAAACTTTGATATACTTAATAGTGTGTGAAAACAGCGGTTTTCAATGATACGATTGTTTTACAAAGCAGGAAATTTTATAAACGGAGGAAAGAGAGATGGATTTATTACAATATGTAAACCTGGCTACCACTCCGCATCAGGCAGTGGCAGCAGGTGCGGATTATTTAAAAGAAAAGGGTTTTGAAGAATTAGGCCTTGGGAAATCCTTTGATATCAAAAAAGGCGGCAAGTATTATTTGACTGCCTACAGCACATCTTTAATTGCTTTTACTATTGGTGCAGAAACTACAGAAAATCAGGTGTTCCATGTGGCGGCAGCCCATACAGACCACCCATGCCTGCATATTAAGCCAAAGGCAGAGATGACACCGGGCAAGTATTTAAAGATTGATACGGAAGTTTACGGCGGCCCGATTTTAAACACCTGGTTAGACCGTCCGCTTTCCATTGCGGGTCGTGTTGCCTTAAAGGGAGAAGATATTTATCATCCGGAGATTAAGTTAGTGGATTTTGCCCGTCCGGTGGCAACCATTCCGAATCTTGCCATTCATTTTAACCGCAAGGTGAACGAGGGAATCGAACTGAATAAGCAGTCCGATATGCTTCCGATTATCGGCTTGTTTGAAGAGAGCATGAACAAGGACAATTATTTCATAGAGCTTCTGGCTAAGGAATGTCAGGTGGCAGCAGAGGATATTCTGGACTTTGATTTATATGTATATAATTTAGAAGCAGGCTGTTATGTTGGAGTAAAGGAAGAAATGATTTCCGCACCAAGATTAGACAACCTGACCTCCTGTTTTGCTCTGCTTTCCGGTATTTCCGGTGAGGTACGCAAGGACGGCATTAACGTTGCCATTTTATTTGACCACGAAGAAATCGGCAGCCGCTCCAAGCAGGGGGCAGACTCCGCTCTTCTTCAGATGGTACTGGAAAAGATTTACGTGGCTCTCGGCTTTGATAAAAATGCTTTGTCCGACAGCATTTTTAACAGCTTCTTATTCTCTGTGGACGTGGCTCATGCGGTACATCCGCATCACGCAGAAAAATACGACCCGGTAAATCAGGCCCACTTCAACGAAGGTATAGTGTTAAAGCTCAACAGCAACCAGCGCTACACCTTTGATACAGAGGCAGTAGCTATTGCCCAGGGCATTTGCGAGGCTTCCGGAGTCAAGTACCAGAAATTTGCCAACCGCTCCGACGAGGTTGGTGGCCGTACCCTTGGCCCGATTATTTCCGGATGGCTTCCGATGAAGATGGTGGATATTGGTGTTCCGATTCTTGCCATGCACTCCGCAAGAGAGCTGATGGGCAAGAAAGATCAGGAGTATCTGGAAAAGCTGATGAAGGGATTTTTTGAGAAATAAAGGGGCGGAATAGTTACCGAAAATGAAAGGGCAGGAAGATATGGCAGAAAAAGTACTGGTGCTGGGCGGCAGTTATTTTGTAGGAAAGAAAATCGTAGAGTATCTGGCAGAAAAGGAATATGAAGTGACTGTTCTTAATCGCGGTACCAAACCGGTTTTGGCAAAGAATGTAACACAGCTTTGCTGTGATCGGAATGATGCTGAGGGTATGAAGTCTGTGCTTGCCGGAAAAGATTTTAATTATGTTATTGATGTGAGCTGGCAGGACGTGTCCTGGGTGAAACATCTTTGTGATGCCCTTAACTTTGAACCGGTTAAAAAACTGGTATTTATCAGCTCCAGTGCAGTTTATGATGTGGAAAACCTTTCCGTCCCTTTCAAAGAAGATGATACTCTGGCGGAAAATAAATACTGGACCTTTTATGGGAAAGGAAAGATTGACGCGGAGAAATACTACACAGAATTTTTACGGAAGCACTCCACCAACCTGGTGATGCTCCGCCCACCATACATTTATGGCGAGTATAATTATGCCCAGCGGGAAAGCCTGATTTTTAGGCAGCTGGTGGAAGATAAACCGGTGGTAATTCCGAAATCAAATCCAAAACTTCAGTTTATCTATACCGAAGATTTAGCGGTTATTATAGATTGCTTACTCAAAGCTGATACCGGAAAAGAATATATGTGTAACGTAGGAAACCGGAAAGCGGTTACTTCCGGAGAATGGGTGGAAGCCTGCGCCGTGGCAGCAGGAAAACCGGCAGACATCATGGAAATAGACTACGCGGAACTTGATAAAAACGTCCGGGATTTCTATCCGTTTTTTGACTACGATAACGTATTGGACGTGTCCAAAATCAATGAAATTATCTGTCGGGAAACCGACTTTGAAGAAGGCTTGAAAAAGTCCTTTAAGTGGTTTTTGGAGAATAAAGAGGATATTGTGTTTAAGGCAAATGTGGATAAGAATTTATATGAAATTATAGCAGAGTTATCGGTGTAAAGAAGGAACAATCTCTTTTGGCGCTTAACTAAGATTGCTACCTTGCTTTCTTTCATAACCTAAATAAAAGCCCCGGCGCAAATTTATCCGAACAAAACGCTGGAGAGACGTCCTCCCTTAGCGAGGTACTGCGACGTTAGTCGCACGAGCTTAGTGAGGCTACGTCTCGATGCTAGCGAGAGCGGGTTTTGGCAGGATAAATTTGCGCCGGGGCTTTATTTAATTGTAAAAGTAAAGCAACTAGCTTCTAAGTTCAGCGCCAAACTTCTTATTCATATTCTTGAGGATCTTCTTTACAAATCCGTCCACGGAATCTGCTGCAAATTCTTCATCCTTTGGAGTGAAGACTACATTGAAGGCCATGCTCTTCTTACCTTCGCCAATCTGGGCACCTTCGAAAATATCGAAAAGCTTGATGGAGGTTACGTACTTGCAGGACTCCTTGATGGTGTCTTCCAGCTCACCGCAGGTAACAGCCTTGTCAACCACGATAGCAAGGTCACGCTGCTCCTCTGCAAACTTTGGAAGAGGAATGAACTTTGCGGTCTTGCCGTAGTACTTGGAAAGAAGCTCTAAGTCAAGTTCCATAAGGTATACCGGCATTCTAAGGTCGCACTCATCAGAAATATCGTAAGCCAGTTTACCGAAGTAACCAACTACTTCATCGCCAACGGAAACGGAAGCAGTCTGGTATGGGTGTAAGAAGGTGTTCTGTGTATTTGCATACTTGAACTCTACGTGGAGAACGCTTGCAACCTTTTCAGCCACACCTTTCATGGTGAAGAAGGACTCCTTCTGGCCGAACAGTGCTACGCACAGGGTTTGACGCTCATCAGGGTATGCAGTGAGCGGCAGTTCGCCAGGAATGAACTTCTTAGCGATTTCGAATAATCTGCCTTCTAAGTTGCCCTTCTTCTGGTTACGCACGATAGCGTTAATCATGGAAGCTGCAAGAGTTGTTCTCATTAAGGACAGCTCCTCACTGATTGGATTGATGAGGCGGATGGCATGACGCTCCGGAGCATCAGCCGGAAGCTTCAGTAAATCCAGATCGGATGGAGAGAAGAAGGAGTAGTGAATACACTCGTGGGCGCCTACGCCACAGAGAGCCTTCTTTAAGCGCATTTCTGTCTTCTGCTGAACGGTTTCGCCGCCGGCGGTAACCTTTGCGCTTGGCAGGAAGCTTGGTACGATGTGGTCGTAGCCGTAAAGACGGATTACTTCCTCTGCTACATCCTGGTAGGTTTCCATGTCTTCGCGGAAAGCAGGAATCTGTAATACTAACTCATCGCCGTTTACCTTAGGCTCGAAGGTTAAGTTAGTCATAATGCGGAGGATGTCCTCGGTTGGAACGGTGATACCAAGCACTGCATTTACCTTGTTGATGCTTACCTTCAGTTCCTTTGGCTCTACGCTGTTGCCGGTATTTACATCGGCATGAAGCTTAGCAACCTTACCGCAGCCCAGCTCTTCGATTAAGTGAAGGGCACGCTTTAATGCCATTACGGTTGCGTACTCGTCAACGCCCTTAGCGTAACGGGAACTGGAATCGGAAGACTTACCAACGGAACGGGAAGTTCTTCTGATGTTGTCTCTTGCAAACTTTGCGGACTCGAATAATACGGTGTTGGTGGTTTCGCGGATTTCGGAATTTAAACCGCCCATAACACCTGCTAAAGCAACCGGCTTAACACCGTCGCAAATTAACATGTTTTCTGTGGTTAAGGTGAGCTCGGTTTCGTCCAGAGTTACAATTTTTTCTCCGTCCTTTGCACGGCGCACGTTGATGGCATCACCTTCTAAAGTGGTGTAATCGAATGCGTGCATCGGCTGACCAAGTTCCTTTAAAATATAGTTGGTAATATCTACTACGTTGGAGATGGCATCGATACCAACCAGGGCAAGTCTGCGCTTCATCCAGGCAGGAGATTCTGCAATCTTCACGTCGGTAACGTAGTGTGCGCTGTAACGAGGGCACAGTTCCGGACAATCTACGGTAACCTTGAAGTTAGGAATGGTTACGTCGGATTCGGTGTAGTCAAGAGCAGGTGTTTTTACTTCCTTTTCAAGAACAGCAGCCACTTCTCTTGCAATACCGAAGATGCTTTGGCAGTCCGGACGGTTTGCGGTGATGGCAATGTCGAAAATCCAGTCGTCAAGGCCAAGGATAGGCTTAACGTCAGCGCCTACAGGAGCGTCATCCGGTAATACGAGAAGGCCGTTGTAGCCTGCACCCGGATACATGTTTTCGGAAACGCCAAGCTCAACGCCGGAGCAAAGCATACCGTGGGATTCATAGCCGCGGAGTTTGCCCTTACCGATGGTCATAACGCCTTCTACGGTCTTGTGGTCCTTTGCTGTAGCGTAAACAGTTGCGCCAACCAAAGCTGCCGGGAACTTGCCGCCGGCATGAACGTTGTCTGCACCGCAGCAAATCTGGAACTGTCCGTGTTCGCCGCAGTCTACCTGGCAAACGTGTAAGTGCGTATCAGGAATAGCTTCACAGGTAAGTACATGACCAACCACAACCTTGCTGATGTCCTTACCTACTTCATATAATTCTTCTACTTCGAAACCGCAGGAGAATAACTTTTCTTCTAATTCCTGTGGTGTAATGTCGATATCTACATAATCTTTTAACCAGCTAAGTGGTGTTAACATAATGATTCTCCTCCTTTTCCTACTTATC
>JAGAQI010000145.1 GCA_017622795.1 Lachnospiraceae bacterium | reverse complement strand
TCCTAAAAAACCAAGAATCTGTCCTCTTGGTACGGTGAAGGTCAAATGATCCACTGCCAGATGATTATCATACTTCTTTACAAGGTCTTTTACCTCAATCACTGTATTATGCCTCCTCTTTTATTCTCTCGTACGTCTTTCACACGTACTTTTCCAGTTTAAGGTATAAATCTTAATAATCTTTGTAGGTTATGTGAAAACATTTTGATTCTTCTGTGAAAAAAATGTGAAGCAATATGATTAATGAAAGAGGAAGATTCCTGCTAAAAAGAATCTTCCTCTTTCATTATCGTTTATATTTAAATGCTACCAGCAGACCTGCCAGCAAACATACAATAGAGGCTGCTAAAAGAACTACCGTTTCTGTAGAAACTCCACTTCCTTTTCCAACACTTTCGGAATTCGGAAACTGCATGTTGTCCATATTAGGCAATTGCATTCCACTCATATCCGGTCTTGTTGTACTTGCTTTATCGTCGCTTGCTTTACCACGATTTTCCCAATTACCACCTTGTTGTATCTGCATATTTCCGCCAGGGAATTCCATGCCTTCCGGCGTTGTAAATTCGTTTTCAGTTCTGTCGCCACGGTTTTTACCGAAGTCGCCAAAGCTTCCGCCTCCCATGGTTCCAAGATCAGAAATATTCAAACCGGAAGCATCCACAAGGTTGCTGCTGTCTGCGAACTGTCCTTCGGAGGTAGACGGAATGGTTCCGACAAGCTGTCCTGCTACGCTTTCCAGACGAAGCTGACAGAACTGACGCATGGCTTCCACACCGGTTTCAAATTCTTCATAGGTGCAGAATTTAGTCGGGTCCTTTTCTACATATGATGCAATCAGCTCTTCTGTATAGTCAATCAACTCTGCTAATTCACCATTTGTATAGTATTTCTCGATAAATTCCGCAAAATACTGATGATAGATTTCCGTATATTCTTCGCTTTCAAAAATCCAGTTTATCATCGGACGGTCGGACATATCACCACTGACCGGAGAATCTATCGGGTCATTTACCGCACTATTTGCATCATTACCCTGGAACGTACCATATGCCAGATTATAATCCCATGGAATCATGGAAAGTCGTCCGTCTTCTTCATACAGATAATAGTTATGAATCATGCTGCCAGTATAGCTGTCACCATTTACAAGGAAATTATGTACTACAAAGTAGTGAATTACTTCTTCAACATTAATAACGGATTCTATATCTTCTCCTTCAGAAAGAGCCTTTAAAGAGGTAATCAGACGTTGCTCATCAGTTTCGGAAATATCGGTTTTCGCATTATCAAAAATATTAGAATAGCTGGCTGCAATATCATCAATATACTGTAATTTAACATCGCTACTTCCCATGCCGCCGCCAAAGTTCATACCATCTGCAAAGTTGCTAAAATCCCGACCGCTGCCGGATCTACCGTTTTCGCCACTGGCTGCTTCCTCATCTCCGCTACTTTCCGGAATTACCCTGTCCTCCGGTATCTCCATACCCTCCGGCACTTGCATATCACCGCCTGGGAAATTTCCACCTTGTGGCATCTCGCCCATATTAGGCATCTGACCGCTGAACATATCGCCGAACGGATTCTGCACAGAACCATTTCCCGAGGAAATATCATCGTTGATTCCGCTATTATTCCGATTGCTGCTGTCCTTTCTTTCGGAGTCAAAGTTTTCCAACTGACTGAAATCAAACTCTTCCATATTGAAACCTTTGCCGTTGCCACGACCACCACCAAAGCTCATACTGTCCGGCTTATAAAGCTCGCCGTAGTTGCTACCGTAATTTCTTTGAAGAAAACTATCTTCAATTCCCTCTACCGCAAGATATAATCCCCAGTCTTCCCCATTCACGGTAATGTAAACATAACTGCAAAGCGGAGCATCCACACCAAACTCTTCCATTATCTGGTATGCCAGGAAGTCTTTCATGTAGGAATTATCCTGAATGATGTTATTTAAACAAAGTTTGTCCAGACCGTAATAGTTTTTCGTATTATCATACTGGTCAAATTCAATTTTAAAGCTGTATCGGTTGCTGTCCATAGAAGATACCGTGCTAAGAGAAGTATTTCCCTTACCGCGGATACCTACATTGGTATATGCTTCGCCGTCAATCAGCACATTACATACGGAGTATTCTTCATTCTGACAAGTAGCCAGGAACGCATCCCAGTCATCAATAATAATATTAATAGTATGCACTTTTGTCTCATCAAAAAGTCGTTCCTCATAACCCATCACCTTAACTGCCGCCTGAATTCCAAGTGCCTCTGCATTCATAAAAAGTACTGTTACCAGCAAAGCAACTACCACCGCTATACAGCAAATGATATCTATTTTTTTATGTGTAGACATAAAACACTCCTTATTCCTAGCTCATATAATCGCCGTTGTAGCTTACTAAAACAGCGCTATGTACTCCCTGCATGCCGGCCAATGCATTAACAAAATCCGTATTGTCGTTCTTTAAACGAATTTCCAGGTTCAGTTCTACCATACCCTTTTGAGCGCTCTTGCTCTTCACTACTACTTTGTTTGCCTGCTGCTCTACGAACTGCTTTGCCTTTGTTTCACTGTTGTGACCGTCACACTGAAGCACAAGAATATACGGATGTGTAGTAGACTTCTTATTTACAAACAAAAGAAGCATAATACCGATTACCACACTACCAAAGATTGCAAGAGGAATCATACCTGCTGCCAGCACGATACCTGCTGCAATAGACCAAAATAAAAAGGCAATATCCAGAGGTTCTTTAATCGCAGTACGGAAACGGACGATAGAAAGCGCACCTACCATACCAAGGGAAAGAACCACATTACTTGTTACTGCAAGAATTACCAGTGTGGTAATCATTGTCATTGCCACTAAGGTTACGCCAAAACCTGCGGAATACATGACACCTGTATAGGTTTTCTTATACACCATAAAAATAAACAGACCGATGCAAAAGGATAATGCAAGGGCTACTACCATATCTAAAATACTTACGCTCGTCACATTCTCCATAAAAGAAGACTTAAAAATATCATTAAAATTCATTGTTTTTTCTCCTATCCTTTTCTTATTTCATATAATTCCTTTGCTGTTTCTCTTGCATTTCACTAGCCATACATCCGACTAGACGCATATTTGGAATATGCGCCCACTCGCCGGTTATTAAGCTGTACTGAGTCCCGGATAATCTCCGGTAAAAATTCATCCCACTTTACTTCCAGAATGATTGGATCCCCCGGCACCGCTACCGTAGTACAATCTGCATTTAAAAAGTCCACACAGGAAAGACCGGTACGGATATCATAATCCAGGGTAATGCGTACATTTCCGGGAGCATAAGTGAACGGTTCTCTTATGTAATCCACAATTGTTTTGGGACGAAGCCCCTGTGTCGTCATCTTTATGTAAAGCTCCTGCACCAACGGGCGGTCACTATGTAACATCCAGTCAAACTTTCCGCCAACAATCCACTGTACCTCCTCTGCCGTTAAGCTTGCAGACTGTTTATTTCCCAAACCACCCATTTTACTTTTTTTCTCCAAGTGAATGACCGAGGCGTCGCCATTATAATAACGAATCCGGAATTTTTCACGACAGCTGATACCATCCAGCTTTTCCCGCAATGCCTTGTCTGCCATATTATCAAAATACAAACTGCGAACCAGGTACTTGCCGTTTACTGAATGAGCATCCTGCCTTGCCACCGCAGATAATCTCTGGCGTATTACAAGCAAATCCGAATAACTGATTTCATGCTTCCATTCGTGACGTAATTTCACTCCATATTTCTCCTTTCTGAAATTTTCTGTTATAAGCATACTTTGGTAATTTGTTAAAACTGTAAAAAATATGTGAAAATAATTTAAAGAGGTTGTGATGAAATTGTGAAACAAAATATCCTTCTATACGTTTGTACTAATCAGCACCACCGGCTTAGCCGGTGGTTTGCTCTAGCCCTATAAGGGCTTGTTACCGGCACTGGAGTCTAAAGACTCATCGAATGGTTCGCCAGCCGCAACATCATTTACTTGCAGAGCCCTCTGAGGCTCTGTTTTTGT
>JAGAQI010000144.1 GCA_017622795.1 Lachnospiraceae bacterium | reverse complement strand
AAGTTCACTGACAGCATTCTCTGCTCTTGCAAATAAAAGCTGAATAATTTTCTTATCTTCCATTGCAATCCTCCTTTAATTTTTCTCCTCTCACCTATATTCACCACTTTTGTATATAAAATCTTACATACAAATTCAAATATTTTTTATTATATCATACAAAACATCCATTGCCCATTATCAACCCCAATTATTCCATAAACAATTTTAATCCTCCTACGGTTTTTATCAGATAATTCTTGAAAAAAACTTGTTTTTAAGCTATAATAGAACTATCATAACTTAAGCAAAACTAACTACTTAAGAGGAGGTAACGTTATGGGTAAAGAAATGATTGCTATGCTTCTTGCAGGCGGTCAGGGATCCCGATTATACGCATTGACCCAGAAGCTGGCTAAGCCGGCGGTTCCGTTCGGCGGCAAATACCGTATTATCGATTTTCCATTATCTAACTGTGTAAACTCCGGCATTGATACCGTCGGCATTTTAACACAGTATCAGCCACTCGTATTAAACGAGTACATCGGCAACGGTCAGCCTTGGGACTTAGACCGTTTAAACGGAGGTGTGCATGTACTTCCACCTTATCAGCAGGCATCCGGCTCTGACTGGTACAAGGGTACAGCAAATGCCATCTACCAGAACATCTCATTTATTGAACGCTATGATCCGGAATATGTTATCATTCTTTCCGGTGATCAGATTTGTAAGCAGGACTACCGCGATTTCCTTAAATTCCACAAGGAAAAGAATGCAGAATTCTCCGTAGCGGTTATGGAAGTTCCGTGGGAAGAAGCTTCCCGTTTCGGTCTTATGGTTTCCGACGAAGATGACCGTATCACCGAGTTCCAGGAAAAACCAAAGAACCCTAAGTCCAACTTAGCATCCATGGGTATTTACATTTTCAACTGGGACATTTTAAAGAAGTATCTCACCGAAGACGAAGCAGATCCAAACTCTTCCAACGACTTCGGTAACAATATTATTCCAAACCTTCTCCGTGATGGCCGCAGAATGTACTCCTACCACTTCTCAGGCTACTGGAAGGACGTTGGTACCATCTCCTCCCTTTGGGAAGCTAATATGGAAGTTCTGGACCCTGAAAATTCCGGCATCAACTTATTTGATGAAGACTGGAAGATTTTCAGCCGCAACAGCGGTATGACCGGTCACAAAATCAGCAAGGGTGCCATTGTGGAAGATTCCATGATTACCGACGGTTGCCGCGTAGACGGTACTGTAAAGCACTCCGTTCTCTTTGCCGGTGTTAAGGTAGAGCCGGGCGCTGTTATTGAAGATGCGGTTGTTATGGGCGGCTCCGTTATTAAATCCGGTGCTGTTGTAAAACACTGTATTGTAGCAGAAAACGTAACCGTAGGTGCAAATTCCGAAGTCGGTGCTATGCCTACCGCAGATGCGGCCGGTGTTGCAACCTTAGGCCCTGGTGTCACCGTAGGCGACGGTGCCAAGATTGGTCCAAACGCCATGGTAAGTAGTGATGTGGAAGGTGGTGCAGAAGTATGTTAAATTCTAAAACAAGTGCACTTGGTATTATTTTCCCGAACAGTTATGATGCAACTGTTCCGGAGCTTGCAAATGTGCGTCTTATGGCTTCCATCCCTTTCGCAAGCCGTTACCGCATGATTGACTTTGTATTATCCGGCATGAGCAACAGCGGAATCGATAACATTTCCCTGTTGGTAAATAAGAACTATCATTCCCTTATGGACCATTTAGGTTCCGGACGTGAATGGGATTTAGTCCGCAAAAACGGCGGCCTTACCCTCTTCCCTCCAAATGCCGAAAAAACATCCTTACATTATACCGGACGTATCTCCGCTTTAGAGGGTATCATCGATTTCCTTCGCAGCCAAAAGGAAGAATATGTAGTTATGGCAGATGCCAACATCGCTGTTAACTTTGATTTCGCGGCAATGGTAGATGCCCATGTTGCTTCCGGTGCCGATGTTACTATTGCTTACAACGAAACCGAACTTCCGGACGGTTACAAAAAGCTTTCCGGCGAAGACAGCTTCTACTACACCTTTAACTTAGACGGCGACCGCATTACCGAAATCTATGTTAACAGAAACCGTGAAGGCAAGCAGAATCTTTCCATGAGCATTTTTGTGCTGAAGCGCGAATTGTTAATTGAAATTGTAGACGCTGCTTTTGTTCGCGGCTTACGTTATTTTGAACGTGATGTTCTGATGAATGCATTCAGCTATCTGAAGATGTACGGTTATAAATACGAAGGCTATGTTGCTCGTATTACAAGCTTAAAGAGCTATTTTGACGAAAACATGAAGCTGCTTGATGATGCTAACTTAAACGCATTGTTTGATGTTGCTCCTGTTTACACCAAAATCCGTGACGACAATCCAACCAGATACATTGCCGGTGCAAAAGCCGAAAACATCATGGCTGCCGACGGTTGTATCATCGAAGGTGAAGTAGAAAATTCCATTCTCTTCCGTGGTGTTAAAATCGAAAAGGGTGCAAAGGTTAAGAACTGTATTCTCATGCAGGATACCGTTGTTAAGGCCGGTGCCGATATCGAATACATTATTACCGATAAGAACGCCGTAATTTCCGAACTCAAGACCATGAGAGGAACCGATACTTATCCGATTTATGTTACAAAACATGCAACTGTATAAAATTTCATAAAGAATACAGCAAGGGCGTCCCAAATAGGACGCCCTTATTTTTGCTATTTCTTTTTATTCTTCCGTCATTCAAATTACAGCTTTTTGATATCTGCCTCTGTAATCAAATGGAAACCTGCATTTACAAGTACATTTTCTGCCGCAGCATTATCTTCTACTCTTAATACAACGTACGCATGCTTTTCTGTTCTTGCCATAAACGCATACAGGTATTCTAAATTGATATTGCTCTCATCAAGGACTTTCAGTGCTTCACAAAGCTTACCCGGAGCATCCCCAATTTTTACGCCGACAACATCGGTAATCTTAATCAGATAACCTGCGTCCGCAAGAATTGTTTTAGCAGCCTCTTCATCATTTACGATAAGACGCAGAATACCAAAATCCTGCGTTTCTGCAATCGATAATGCTCTGATATTAATATTATTCTTTGAAAGAATCTCAGTGATGGAAACCATGGTACCTTGTTTGTTTTCAACAAAAACAGTTAACTGTTTAATAGCCATTTTTCTTATCTCCTTTCAGATTAAACTAATTTGCGCTTATCAATTACACGAACTGCCTTGCCTTCACTTCTGGCAATGCTCTTTGGAGCAACCAAATGTACGGAAGGATTAATGCCAAGCATGGTTTTCATTGCACCTGCAAGGGATTTTTCCATAGCAAGTACATCACTTACCTTATCAGTGAACTGCTCCGGATTCATCTCTACATTAACATCAAAGGTATCCGTATTGTTTGCTCTGTCTACCACAATCTGATAGTTCGGCTGATAGCCTTCGTTTAAGAGAACAGTTTCAATCTGGCTTGGGAATACATTTACACCGCGGATAATTAACATATCATCGGTTCTTCCCATCGGCTTAGCCATCTTAATTAAAGTACGACCACAGGAACACTTTTTGCGGGAAAGTACACAGATGTCGCGGGTACGGTAACGGAGAAGCGGAAATGCTTCTTTATCCAATGACGTAAATACAAGCTCACCCTTTTCACCTTCCGGAAGCACCTCACCGGTATCCGGATTGATAATTTCAGGATAGAAATGGTCTTCATTAACATGCATGCCGGTCTGCTCGGAACACTCAAAAGCAACGCCGGGACCTGAGGTTTCTGTCAAACCGTAAATGTCGTACGCCTTAATGCCAAGAGTTTCTTCAATGCCTCTTCTCATTTCTTCTGTCCAAGGCTCTGCACCAAAGATACCTGCCTTAAGAGGAATATCCTCCGGCTTATAGCCCTGTTCCTTTAAGGTTTCACCGATATATGCCGCATAGGACGGTGTGCAGCAGAGAATGGTTGCGCTTAAATCTGTCATAAACTGAATCTGACGCTCTGTATTACCGGAAGACATCGGCAGTGTAAGACAACCAACTTTATGGGAACCACCGTTTAAACCAGGGCCACCGGTGAAGAGACCATAACCGTATGCCACTTGGCATACATCCTTCTTGGTACCGCCTGCCGCCATAATCGCACGGGCACAGCAGTCTTCCCATAAATCAACGTCCTTCTGGGTATAAAATGCTACTACTCTTCTTCCTGTTGTACCGGAAGTAGACTGAATACGTACGCAATCTTCCAAAGGTTTTGCCAAAAGACCGTACGGATATGCATCACGTAAGTCTGCCTTTGTCAGGAACGGAAGCTTATGTAAATCTTCAATTCCCTTAATATCCTCCGGTTTCACTCCTTTTTCATCCATGAGATTGCGGTAATATTCCACATTCTCATAAACATGCTTTACCTGCTTTACAAGCTTTTCGGACTGAATCTTTTTCATATCTTCAGCAGGCATGGTTTCAATTGATTTCTGGTAATAGTTTTGTTCCATTTTTCTTTGTCCTTTCTCCTTTTTTAGCACCGAATGCAGTAAAACAAAAAAGTCCTCTGCATTCCGATTAAGAATACAGAGGACGAGATAACAATACTTCCCGTGGTACCACCTCAGTTTCGTCGCCATCTCACGATAGCGGCCTCGTCGGGTACTTGTATACCCTAGTTCTGTGACGGGAACTCCCGTTGCATCCTACTTAAATAATTTGTTCGGTGCACTGCTAACAGAAGGAATTCAACAAGGTCATCTCCATTGTCTTGCACCCACCGACAACTCTCTTTAGGATTTTTCCAAGCCTACTTATTTCTGCTCAAACGCATTTTATATCGTATTAACTTTACGGTATAACTATACCACTCTGCCGTAATAAAGTCAACACTAATTTTAATTTTTAATCGTCATTTGAGATAATATATGCGGTTGTCTGAGACATCTCTACTTGTATTCGATTATATAAAAAAGATTATCATCAGAAAAATCATTGGCAGAAAAAGTCATTCTATGTTATACTTACTACCACACTTGAAAGGAGGAGAACGATGTGATTAATTTAGACAAAAATACAAAAGTTATTGTTTATGGGCTTTCTGATGTGGTATATGGCGGTTATGATTTAAAAAAGAATGTACCTTGGAAGAATCTATTAGTATAGTAAAAGAACATTGGAATAATTTAAGCGAAGACGATAAGAGGTTATATCAATTTTCAGTTCTAAGAGCGGATAATGATCTTCTTATTTATGAATTTTATTTAAATGAATTTGAGATAAGAAAAGAAGTTATGAATATTTTGAAAGGATTATCCCTGATATAATTTTTCCGCTGTTTTTTCACAATCCATTATGAGTAGACCTGAGGGGAGTCGAGCGTCTTGTTCATAGGCTCTACGTCCCTTTGTTTATGCAGATTTCAGAAGGTGCCTGTTGGGTTGTACCCCGGTTTTACCCCGGTTTTTATTCATTTTTGTCCGGACTGTTTAATATTTTTTCAACTAAGCGCTTCAACTCTTTTCTTGCCTTTGCAATCTTATCTGAAATTTTCTTTACTAACAAGATAGTCCTGTACGTCCTTTGGTGTAATACCTCGCATATCCATAATTTTGTGCAATCTGATTCCGGTTTCTTTTTTGTCAATTGCAGGAAACATAATATGCACCTTCCTTTCGTATATCCAATAACAAGTTATCTCCTTTTTTATTACCAAATAGTTTGCAAAATACTCTTTAATATTTTTAAGACATCCTCATACGAAATGTCATTAGCATACGCAAACTTTTTTTGGTACTTTCCCCACATATCTCTAAGCTCCGTACTTTCTGAAATTTGCTTCAAAATCCCCTCCATATCTGAAATCAGTTCCGTACTTCCGCGATGTTTTGCTGTAGCCTTCAAAGCCTCTTTAAAAATTTTCTTATCATATTTTTGGGTAGTTCCCAGTATGAAAACATCATAATAGTCTCTTGGTCTGGTAGTAAACACACCTCTTCGCAAAATGGTTTCCACTTTCTCAGCTATAACAGTTTCTATATTATAACCCCATATATTTATACGAATGTCTTCATCAAAGATTCCGCTAAACTCATATTTTACAGCATCAGGTGTAATCACATCACCTGTGGAAACATCTATCGATAAGGGTGTGATAATTGTGTCATATACAGCATCCAAACGTACACAGTATCCACCATAAATATCATCCTTACGAATCGGCTCTATTGACTTAACTGTAAATGCAACATCGTCGTGCATATCTATCTCACATATTGTGTTAATTGCCTCTGTAATCTTTTCCTCCGTCAATGGCAAATTACGAAGAGTAGTGTCCAAATCCATTGTAGACCTAGTATCCAGTCCAACAATTGCTGCAATCAGCATTCCACCCTTTACAACAAGCTTCTCACTATAAGTGGATACGGATAATCTTACAAGAAAGCACTCAAACATATAGTTTTGAAGAACCACCTGCGCAGCTATATTATTACTTTTAGCGTAGTTTTTGATTTTTCCCTTTAAACTCATCGCTTTAGAACTCATAGTAACACCTCCATATATTGTTTCAAAATTTTACCCACCCTGAATTTTTCCGCATATGTCGCTAAACGATTTAAATCCTTTTCTTTATATGCTGCATATTTCTTTATAGCATTTATTACAGTTTCCTCATCTATACGGTTTCTGGAACGGAGCAAGTCACATATTGTACGCTCTGCATCATAACATCTGACTTCGTTTCCAAACGTAGTCTTCTTCTTTTCGATACCTACATCAAACAATTCCGGCTTAATATAATAGCACTTACATTCATCCATCAACACATTTGACAGTACACAGTTACTTGGTATGGTAACAGAATGTTCGAAAGGTGTTCTTTCTGACAAGCCATTCAAGAACAAAGCCGTATCATGTGAAAAAACAATCTTGTCTGACCTAAGCATCAGCGTATACATATCATCATGCACCGAATCCGGTAATATATAAACACCTTGACGGCTACGTTCTAACAAGCCTGCTTTTACATATTTAGATAACACTGCTCTGGAAAACCCCAACGCCACCACTTGCGCAGTCGTAATCATATTGTTATTTTGTTTTATTTCTTCCATTATCACATGATTTATTTCCATTCCAACCACCCCGTCTTGTTTACATTTATATTGATATAATATTTCATTTCTATATAAATGTCAACATTGTGTTATAAAAAAAATGTAACCAGAAGTGATTACACCTCTGATTACACTGTTTTTTTACCCGCTAACTGTTGGATGACATCCAGTCTCTCCTTTCCAGTATTTATGCGGGTTTGAGCAATTCTTGCTCCACTTTGTTTAAGTGGACCTGAGGGGA
This sequence comes from Lachnospiraceae bacterium, assembly GCA_017622795.1. Taxonomy (GTDB): domain Bacteria; phylum Bacillota; class Clostridia; order Lachnospirales; family Lachnospiraceae; genus SIG299. The sequence continues at coordinate 262 of JAGAQI010000144.1, read as the reverse complement.
GTCGAACCCCTGTCCGAAAACCCATCCATTACGGCATCTCCCATTACAGTCTGTTATTTTGCTTTCGCCATTCCCTCAGCTCATCGCAAGCAGACACGCTTTGAGCCTTAGTAGCTTCATAATACGCCTACATCCGCAAAGCTTAGGATGCATCGTTTCCTACATAGTCGATGCCAGGGTCCTAGCGTGTAGGTGCGCCAGGTCTGACAGCTGCCATATTAGGCAGCGAGTGCTAAATTATCTTCAGCGTTTATTTTTTTTT
>JAGAQI010000014.1 GCA_017622795.1 Lachnospiraceae bacterium | reverse complement strand
TGTTGGTTCGAGCCCAACTCGGGGAGCTTGCTTTACAAAATTAAATATGGCGACATAGCCAAGTGGTAAGGCTCCGGTCTGCAACACCGTCATCACCAGTTCAAATCTGGTTGTCGCCTTAAACGAAAAAGACTGCATACTCAAATGTGTGCAGTCTTTTTCGTTTACTTAGAAGACTCCAGATTTGAACTTATTCAACATCTGGTTGTCGCCATGCAGATTTGAACCCGCCTAAAAGTAAAATCTATGTAAAATCTTCTTTTTCTGGAAAAATCCCTTTGTATATTGTGAACTTTTGTTGTATACTATATCTGTATTGTAAAATGGAAGTAATTTTGATGTAATTTTAAAGTAACACAAGTGTAAAACAACGAAAGAGACAGGAGACTACAAATGGACTTATTTGATGTGTTAACCCTAATTTGCGGCCTGGCATTATTCCTTTACGGTATGGATGTCATGGGCGATGCCCTGAAAAAGAGTGCGGGCAGAAAGTTAAAAACTATTCTTGGTAATTTAACCTCCAGTAAGTGGAAAGGATTTTTACTTGGCCTTGGTGTAACGGCGGTAATTCAGTCTTCTTCCGCAACAACCGTAATGGTAGTAGGTTTCGTAAACTCCGGAACCATGTTGCTGTCCCAGGCAATCGGAGTTATTATGGGTGCCAACGTAGGTACGGCGGTAACAGCCTGGTTAACGGCGTTAAATGGTATTGGTGGCAGCGCTGCAGAAGCAACCGAATGGTTAAAGTGGTTAAAGCCGGATGCATGGATGCCTATCTTAGCATTAATCGGTATTTGCCTGATTATGTTTGCTAAGAGAGAAAAGAAGAAAGACTTCGGTGCAATTCTTATGGGCTTTGCAGTGCTGATGGTAGGTATGGACTTAATGTCCGGTGCGGTAAGCGGTTTAAAAGAAAGTGCGGAATTCCAGCAGATTCTGTTGTTGTTTAAGAATCCGATTCTTGGCATTTTAGCAGGTACAGTGCTTACTGCTGTAGTGCAGTCTTCTTCTGCTTCTGTTGGTATTTTACAGGCGTTATCTACTACCGGAGCTATTTCTTATGCGGCAGCAATGCCAATCGTTATGGGTCAGAATATCGGTACCTGTGTAACGGCAATGCTTTCCTCCATCAGTGCCAATAAGAATGGTAAGAGAGCAGCGTTAGTGCATTTGTATTTTAATATTATTGGTGTAGCACTGTGGATGGGTGCATATTATCTTATTGGCTGGATTTTAACCAGTACCGGTGTATTTGGATTATTTGCCTGGGCAGAGGGCACAGTTATCGACATGTGGGGCATTGCAGCGGTTCATACTATTTTTAAGATTTTCTCTGTTGCTTTACTTATGCCTGTGTCCAATTTATTGGAAAAACTTGCTATGGCTACCATCAAGGGTACCGATACCAAGGGCGACAGCTATACCGATATGTTAGATGAACGTTTATTGGAAACCCCTTCTGTTGCAATCGAGCGTTGTTATGAAGTGGCCGACCAGATGGCAAAGCTTTCTTCCAAGGCAATCCAGCAGTCCATTACCTTGCTGAATACCTATGATGATAAAGTTGCGCAGGAAGTGCATGACGCGGAAGACAAGGTGGATGTTTACGAAGATGTTCTTGGTTCTTATTTGATGAAGCTTTCTGCCAGAAGTATGACAGAAATCGACAGTCAGGAAGTTACAAAACTTCTCTATATGATTGGTGACTTTGAGCGTATTTCTGACCATGCGGTAAACATTGTAGATTCGGCAGATGAAATAAAGGACAAGGGCTTACAGTTCTCTGAAAAGGCAGTGGATGAACTTAGTGTAATGTATAATGCTATCAACGAGATTATGCAAATAACCGAAGAGGCCTTTATTTCTCAGGATGAAAAGAAAGCTTACACGGTAGAACCTTTAGAGCAGGTTGTGGACGATTTAAAGGAACAAATCCGCGTGCGTCACATCAAACGTCTCCAAAAAGAAGAATGTACTATGGAGCATGGTTTTGTCCTTTCTGATATTCTTACCAACTTAGAGCGTGTATCTGACCACTGCTCCAACGTGGCAAGCTGTATTATTGAGATGGTTGAACACGAAGACTTAGACATTCATGAATATAAGCATCATTTAAAGGAAGAGGGCGAATTTGACAAACTCTACCGTGAATATTCTGCTAAGTATAAAATTGTGAAAAAAGAAGCGTAAAGTATAAAGAAAAAGCTTGCCTGTTACCGGGCAAGCTTTTTTTGACGTATGGAATAAAACAATAATAAACATAAAGAGGCGGCAAGTGCTCCGGTGGAGTCAATGCATACATCGGTGAAATTTCCGCTTCTTCCGGGAACGAAGGTCTGATGAAATTCATCGAAAGCAGCAAACAATACGGTAGTAGCAAAACCGATAAAAATGCGGTGTTTCCAGAAAAGAATTTTTGACAGCCAGGCAGTAAGCGGTAGTTGTAAGGAAAGCGCAAGTAAAAAATATTCAGTCATGTGGGCTGCTTTTCTTACAAAATAGTGAATCAGTTCTGCCCGCTCAAAAAGAACTTCCTCGGACATGGCTGCCGGAAGAAGAGGAGAGCTCAGCTTTACAAGAAAGAGACTGATTTCAAAACTCAGCGAACCGGAGGACTCGCCATCCTGAGCGGAAAATCCAAAAATCAGGAACAGTAAAAGCAAGGTAGGAAGAAAAGATCCTATTTTCAACAACAGAGTGACAACAGGTTTATTTGTGTGATTTATTTTCATGGAAAGAAAAACTCCTTTTATTAGTCTAAAAAAGTGTAAACAAATAACAAACATACTATACCATGCAATAAAAACTTTTGCAAACAATGCGTAGACAGCCTTTGTTTTTTTTGTTACAATATTTTAATAAAACTACCAAAGAAAGGTCGGTACATAAACATGCATATTACATTAACAGGTAATTTAGGAAGTGGTAAGTCCACATTAAGTAAAATATTAGAAGCAGAATACGGATATGAAATTTTTTCCACCGGAAAGGTAATCCGTAAAATTGCAGAAGAGCATGGGCTCAGCGTGTTGGAAATGAATGAGCTGATGAATAAAGATCCAAAGTATGATCATGAAATTGATGATACGACTGCAAGAATCTCCAGGGAAAATCCGGATAAGAGTATTTTATTTGATTCCCGCCTGGCCTGGCATTTTGTGGACAAGTCCTTTAAGGTATTTTTATCTGTCAGCCTGGATGTGGCTGCAAAGCGTGTAGCAGGAGATGCAACCCGCGGAGAAGTAGAGCATTATGCATCTTTAGAGGATGCGAAGGCCAATTTAAAGAAACGCGCAGAAACAGAAGATACTCGCTACAAAGAGCTTTATAATATCGAATATTTTAATATGTCCAACTATAATCTGGTGCTGGATTCCACCGATTGCGCTCCGGACATTTTAGCAAAAATTTTAAAGGACGAGGCTGCCGCATATGAAAAAGCAGATGCGGAAGGCAAGGGAGGTTATTCCCGATTGATCCTTTCCTTAAACCGTCCGGAAGAAGATTTTGCAAAAGAAAAAGAGATCGGTGAAGTAACCAAAGAAAGCTTTTACGGTCATGAATTTACCGTAATTACTTTAAAATAATTTTTAAAGGGAAAAAGGAGAAAAATTATGAAAAAGATACTAAAGGTACTGCTGGGCGTATTTTTGCTGGCATGCTTGATGACAGCATGCGGAAGCAAAAGCAGTGAAGAGACACCGACACCAACCGTAGAACCAACAGCAACGTCTACACCGACACCGGAACCGACAGCAACACCAACACCGGAACCGACAGCAACGCCGACACCGGAACCAACAGCAACGCCAACGCCGGAACCGACAGCAACGCCAACACCAACGCCGGAACCGACAGCAACGCCAACACCGGAGCCATTAATCGAGGACACCTATGCTAAGGGGACGGTAACTGAGGAAGGATTTGCCAGTGAATGGATGAACCTGCGGTTTACCTGCCAGCCGGGTGTTATCATGAAAACACAAGACGAGCTGGATGAACTTATGCGCCAGAATGCAGTACTTATGTATGGCGAAAAGGCAGAAGAAATGTTGAATTATACAGCATTGACTACCGTAACAGAAATGATGGCACAGTATGCCGACGGTGCAAATGTCATTGTTCAGACAGAACGTCTGCCGCTGCTGTATCTTTCCATGTCAGTGGAGAGTTATCTTGCAACTGTGGTGGAAAATCTTAGAAACAGTGCAACAAAGCCAACGGTGGAAACTGCTGAGAACTTTTATATTGGCCAAATCGGAGGCGAGGAATATATTGGACTATCCGTGGCCGTAGATTACGGAATCGGTCAGAAGGTTTATCAGGACTATATTGCCAGAAAAAAAGAGTCCCGAATGATTGTTATCTGCATCACTTATACTGAAGCATCGGAAAAAAATGCCGAGAATCTGATTCTTTCTTTTGGTGCATATGATTCCGAGCCGGTTTATTTACCGGAAATAGAGCTGGAGCCAACAGCAACTGTGTTCCAAGCAGGTATTGTGACGGAAACCGGATACGAAAATGAGTGGCTGAATATGCGTGTTACATTACCGGAAGGAGTAAACGTAGTAAATGAAAGTACAGCAACAGCCCTTTCCTTGGAGTTTGCATGGCCGTATGGCGTTCCGGTAGTGCAGCTTTTAGCAGAACCTGTAACCGAGGAAGATGAAACGGCAGAATCCCATATTGCAATGATGAAGGAAGCTTTTGTATGGTTAGGAGAGTTGCAGGGCTTAACTTATTCCTTTGATGAAAATCTGTATACGGTGGAAATCGGCGGTCAGGAATATCTGGATTTATATATGGAAGCAACAACCGCGGACGGAATCGTTGTTTATCAGGATTACTGTGTCAGAATCCAGGATGGATATTATATAGCTATTATTTTTTCCTATGCGGAAGGCTTTGATGAAGAGCTTGCCAAAGCATTAAATATATTTAGTGAATATTAGTAATTTTAGAAACGGCTGAATAAGCCGTTTCTTTTTTTGCCACAATAACAATAATACTACGGCGCCGGAGGAAAGAGGAATGCGGGAGAAATATAAGAAACTGGTGAGACTGGCAGTAATTATTGGAATTGTATATTTAGGATTCCGATTTCTCCTGCCTTTGTTTTTCCCATTTATTTTAGCATATTTTATCGCAGCGGTACTGCGAAAACCGGTACGTTTTTTGTGGAGACGTTTCAAAATAAAACCGGCTATTGCGGGAGCGTTTCTTTTAATTGTCTTTTTAGGTACTGTCGGCGGAGGAATTGCTTATGCAGTAAAGCTTTTACTTGGTCAGTTTGCGGAATTTGTAGGAAATTATGACATGTACGCAGAGGAATGGGGCGGGTACATGGAAGGTGCCTGCGGGTATTTTGATTCGCTGCTTCGTTTGGAAAAGGGAAGAACTTTTACCGTACTCAGTGACGGTTTGGATGGAATTGTGCTCTTTTTTCGGGAGGAACTGATACCGTTTTTAACGAAAAATTCTTTAAAAGCGGCGCTTTCGGTTACGGAACTGGTAGCAGCAGTTATTATTGTTTTTGTGGCGGTTCTGCTGTTTCTTGCGGATACAATAGGGGAACAGTACAAAAAAGAAGAAAAAAAGGAAACAGGAATGTTATCCTTCATGGAGAAGGAATGGCATCAGGTAAGGCATGAGCTTTCGGGAGCCGGGATTGCTTATGTAAAAACCCAGATAGTCTTGATTCTTCTGGTCAGTACCGTATGTACCTTGGGATTGCTTTTGATCAGAAATTCCTATGCAATGTTATTTGGTTTGGCTATTGGGCTGTTTGATGCTTTTCCGGTACTTGGCAGCGGTCTGATTTTAGTGCCCTGGTCGATAGTTAGCTTTATCAGGGGCAAGGCATTTGCGGGAGCGGTATTGCTCACTTTGTTTGGTGTGTGTCAGTTTATCAGGGAGTACCTGGAGCCCAAGCTTCTGGGGGGTAAAATGGGTATCCGCCCGGTACAGAGTCTTATGGCAGTATATATAGGATATGAGTTATTTGGTGTGCCGGGACTGTTTCTGGGACCCTTTGGATTGGTTTTAATTAAGAGTATATGGAAAGTCAGTAGTATAACGGAAGAATAAAAGTAAGGCTGCAAGCAGGTACACTTTAATAAGAAGAACCTGTGCAGCCTTTTTTCTTTATTTTTTTGCGGCCTCAATCTGCTCTGCCAAATCATTTAAATAAACCCATCGGTCCATTTTTTCTTCCAGGGCAGTTTCGGCCTGTTCTTTTTCTGTCATCAGTTCGGTGAGCCGGGAATACTGGGTTGCGGCTCCGGCAATTTCCATTTCTAAATTGGCGATTTTTTCTTCCAAAGCGGCAATGTCGGCATCAATGGTTTCGTATTCTTTCTGCTCTTTATAGGAGAATTTAAGTTTACTGTCCCTCTGCTTCCAGGTGGATTTGGAGTCGGCGGAATCTGGGTTATCCGTGGCAGAATTTGCAGCACCGGATGTATTGCCGCCGTTCTTTATGCTATTCTTTGGCGCGGAGTTTGCGGCTACGATGCCCCGTTCCTTCTGAGCCTCCTTAAAATCGCTGTAATTTCCTTCATAACGGGCAATTTTACCGTTCTCGAAGGAAAAGATACGTGTAGCAATTTTATCAAGAAAATAGCGGTCATGGGAAACGGTAACCACGATACCGGGATAATCTTCTAAATAGCTTTCCAAAATAGTTAAGGTCTGGATGTCCAAATCGTTGGTTGGCTCGTCCAAAATCAGAACATTCGGTGCTTCCATCAGCACCTTTAGTAGGTACAGACGGCGCTTTTCGCCACCGGATAATTTTTCGATACGGGTATACTGCATGGAACCGTCAAAGAGGAACTGCTCGCACATGGCGGAAGCGGACATGGTGCCTTCCTTGGTTTCGATGTATTCGGCGGTGTCGCGGACATATTGTAATACTGTTAGATTTGGGTCCAGGGCTTCGTTCTCCTGGGAGAAGTAACCGATTTTCATGGTGGTGCCCATGTCCACATAGCCGGTGTCCGGCTCAATTTTTCCGGTGATGATATTCAGCAGGGTGGATTTGCCGCAGCCGTTGTGTCCCACAATACCGATGCGGTCGGTGGAGAGCAAAATGTAGCGGAAGGGCTCAAAGAGGGTGACACCGTTATAGCTTTTGCAGATATCATAAAGCTCGATGGTTTTTTTGCCCATACGGGAGGAGAGGGCGTTGATTTCTACGGAACCGTCCTCTACAATTTTTTCACGGTCCCGGAGGGCTTCAAACCGCTGAATATGCGCTTTCTGTTTGGTGGAGCGGGCTCTGGCGCCACGCTGCATCCAGGCAAGCTCGGTTTTAAACAGGGTTTTTGCTTTTCTTTCGGTAGCAAGAGCCATTTCTTCCCGTTCTGCTTTTAAGGCAATGAAGCCGGAATAGTTGGTTTGATAGGAGTAGAGCTTTCCTTTGTCAAGTTCCACGATTTTATTGGTGACGCGGTCAAGGAAATACCGGTCATGGGTAATCATGATAAAGGCGCCCTTCCACTTGTTTAAGTACTCCTCCAGCCATTCGGTCATGTCGCTGTCCAAGTGGTTGGTCGGCTCGTCCAAAACAAGTAAATCGGATTCGGTAAGCAGGGTGCGGACCAGAGCAGCGCGTTTTTTCTGGCCGCCGGACAGAGTGGAAGCACTGCCTTCTGGATTGTTAATACCAAACTTTAAAAGCATGGAACGGGCTTCGCCGGTGATGTTACGGTAGCTTTCTTTTGCAGTCTGTCCTTCGCATACATTGGCAAGAATGGATTTGGTGTCGTCAAACACCGGAGTCTGCGGCAGGTATGCGATGCGCAGCTTGTTACCGCAGGTGCGCTTTCCTTCATCCGTATCTTCCAAACCAGCAATGATTTTAAGCAGGGTGGACTTACCGGTGCCGTTAATACCGATGACGCCGATTTTGTCCCCTTCATTTATTCCTAAGCTGATATGGTCAAAGAGCATACGTTCCGTGAAGCTTTTACTTACATTTTCTAGGGTTAAGAGATTCATAGCATTTCCTTCCGTGTGGATTATTCTGTATTATCGTACCAGTTTTTTGTAATAAACGCAAGGACAAGGTAAGTTTATCCTTGTCCCCGGAGTTTTGTATTTGGAATATATGGTTGTAAAACAGAAATAAATTCCTGAAGAACCTCATCTTCTACGGGATGGAAGCGGGATGTATCGCCGCAGACCAAATTTCCGGAATCTTTGAAATTTTGTATATAGTAAACGGAAGGCAGGGTGCTGGTGTGAAATATCTTTCCGCCCAACCCTGACAGCCATGCGCCGATATGCTGCATTTTTTCCGTGCTGTGGAGTTCCTTTGTGACGGTTGTGCGGAACTCATGGCGGATTCCGGATTGCAACAGCAGGGAAATGCTTTTTTCAATACGTTCCAGCTCAAAGGAGGCTTCGTGCACTCCGGCTGTGGAAGCATAAAAATCCCTGGAATTTTTGATATCCATGGCTACCATATCCAGCAGTTGGGCGTCTAACAGTTTTTTTAATACCTCCGGTTGATAACCGTTAGTGTCCAGTTTAACCAAAAGCCCCATTGCTTTGATTTTGGAGATAAATTCCGATAAATCCGGCTGCAGGGTCGGCTCTCCGCCGGTGATGCAGACACCATCCAGCTTGCCCTTGCGGGATGCAAGGAACTCAAAGAACTCCTCTTCCGTAATGACAGGACAAGAACCGGGTGCCAGTACCAACGGTGCATTATGACAATAAGGACACCGGAAATTGCAGGTGCCGGTGAATGCGGTACAGGCAAGATGTCCCGGAAAATCCAGTAAGGTTAATTTGCTAAGTCCATGTAACTGCATAATAAATCCTTTCACTTTGGTAACAGAGACTAGATCTTACACACCAAGTTTCTGTAAATATTCTTTTAGGTTTTCTTCGTGCCATTGATGACCACCGGGGCAGATTTCATGGAAAATGCGGTCCTCCGATTGATAGAGACGGTATGCATTTCGCATGATATCTATCTGCTCTTCCACATTTTGGAGCCCGCGAGCGCCGTTTAAGTGGTCTTCTGCGCAGCTTTGTACCCAGACAGGACGAGGTGCCAGCAGTGCGGCAATATCGCCCATGTCCACATGCTCCCAAAGGTGCGGCACATAATTGCAGTTGCAATTGCCGTTCCGGGTGAGCAGTGCTTCTTTATAGCCGTATAAATATCCACTGATTACAGCCACGCTGATACGGTCGTCCAACGCAGCAGCCCAAAGGGTCTGCATGCCGCCGCCGGAAAAACCGAGGCAGCCGACTTGTGCGGTGTTCCATTCGGTACGGGTTTTGATATAGTCAATTAAGCGGAAAATATCCCAGGTATTCATTCCCACTAAGGTCATGCCCAGTGGTTCTGCCATGTGGGAAATCTGATAACAGCTGCCGTTTTTAAAATGAGCTTCTTCGTCATTTTGCATGGCAGCTTCCCTTCGTTCTCCAAAGCCTCGGCAATCCGGGCAAAAGGTGACAAAACCTTCTTTTGCCAGTTGCATACCGTAGTCATAGTGGAATTTTTCAATACAGTCCATAGCGGCAGGGATATCATAACAGCCCGCTACGGAATATTTACCTGCTCCCTGGTGGCCGGGAAGGGCAATAAAGCATTGCACATCGCCTTGACGGAGCTTTTCCGGAATCAAAATATACATTGGCATATAAATACCGGGTTCCACCTGAATGACTACTTTTTCCCTGGTGATGCCGCCGGCAAGCGCTACAACCTCCAGCGTATTTGGAGCCGGGTCACAGGATTGCATTTTCGGAAGCCCGATAAGGTCCGCCAAAAGCTTTCTGGTTTGGCGCTTCCAGGTAATATATTCTTCCACAGTTTCTGCCTGAAGGCGGTCAGACCGTTCCTCTTCTTCAAAGCGGGCCTGCATGGCCTGCAGAGTGCTGTAATAGGTTTCTATTTTTGGAAATCTGCGTTGTTCCATAGGATGTTCTCCTTTGTATAGCGGGCAGCTTCTTCGGCGGTCAGTTGATGACTCCAGGATACTCTGGTTTCCGGGGAAGCGCCGGGACCGTAGTTTTCATATTCGGCATAAAAGCTTTGTTCTCTTGCTTCTTCTTTGTTCCAGTCGTGCCAGCCTTCTTTTTTTATGTGGGCTCCAAGTTCGGAGCGGAGAATAACGGTTTTTGCAAAGTTGCGCCACGGACGTCCCAGATATACGGTTTCCGGCGCACAGTCAGAGGTGAAACGGCATCTGTCAAACACATAACCGTAAGGTTTTCCTTCCGGCGTGGAGGCTGCAGTAACGTAGCCTTCCGGGTCACCGCCACGGGCCATGGAGAAAATTTCACACTCTTCAAAATACGCGGTTGCGCCGCCAAAGATGAAATCCACGTCTCCTTCGATGTAGCAGTTTTTATAGTAATGGGTGCCGTTGTCTCTTGGTGCATGTTCTCTTGGACCACGGAATCCGCCCCATTCGATAACCGTTGGCGGCAACGGAGCGGTAAACAGGGTATCCTGGCGACCGAGGAAACGGCAGTTTTCAAAGGTCATGCAATCGCCGTCTGCATAAACCGCTACGGCCTGACCTATTTTTGCACCATAACCTGCGGTGTTGGCGAAGGTGAGGTTTTTGGCGGTAAAATGATTGCCGTGGATAAAAATAGTATAGGAACGGAAGGTTCCCCGCTTGAGATTGTCCGGCATCATAAACAGGGCATAGTCATCAAAGGTGATAATAGTATGCTCCGCATCTTCGCCGATAAGGGAGATATGATCCCGCTCTAAGTCCAACTTTTCTTTATAGGTTCCGGCAGCGAGGTGTATTTCTACAGCAGATTCTGCAGGAGCTGCCATAGCCAGGGTAAAGGCTTCGCTTATGGTAGCAGCATCTTTAGTGCCGTTTGGATTTACATAAATGGTGATGGTTTCCATGGAAATCTCCTTTTAATTAACGGGCAGAAACAAAGCTCAGCCCTATTTTTGTATTCTTTTCTTATTATAAAGAAAAACCGATGGTTATTCAATAGTTTTCCCTTGACAGTTCGGAAAAAAGCCGTTATACTGAAATCTGCCGTGCAGCCGGGGAGTTAGCGGTGCCCTGTACCTGCAATCCGCTCCAGCAGGGGTGATATCCGGCCTCGGGCAGGTTCTTGTAAAGCCGCCCATCATAAGTGGTGTTGATACTCTGGTCTTGCGCAACGGATGTTCGTGAACCGTGTCAGGTCAGGAATGGAGCAGCACTAAGCGAAAAGTTCCGTGTGCCGTAAGGGTGCCGGGGAGGAGCTAACTGTGATGGTACCGTTTATGAGTCGTGTTCAAAGCCGGATGCACGGATTGAAAAAAAACTAAAAAAGTGTTATGATAGAGTCGGGTGTGTAAGCATCCGGCTTTTTATGTTTTAGAAAGGTAAATGACTATGATTTTTGATACACATACACATTATGATGACGAGCAGTTTGATGATGACAGAGACGCTTTGCTTTGCTCTCTCGCAGAACAGGGCGTAGGCGCTGTTGCCAATATGGGAGCTTCCATGCGGGGAGCAAGGGACAGCGTTGAATTGGCGAAAAAATATCCTTTTGTTTATGCGGCGGTAGGAATTCATCCGGACCATGCTAAGGAATTAAATGAAGAAGAATTTGAAGTGTTAAAAGTCCTGGCAGCAGAAGAAAAGGTAGTTGCCATCGGAGAAATAGGATTAGACTATTATTGGGATTCCACGGAGAGGGAAGACCAGAAGTATTGGTTTAAACGGCAGCTTGCCCTGGCACAGGAGCTGAAGCTTCCGGTGGTGATTCACAGCCGGGATGCAGCAGCAGACACACTGGAAATTATGAAGGAAGCCTATCAGCAGTCCGGCAAGAAGCTTACGGGAGTAATTCACTGTTTCTCGTATGAAACGGAAATGGCCAGGGAATATGTCAAAATGGGATTTTATCTTGGCGTGGGTGGCGTGGCAACCTTTAAAAACGGACGGAAATTAAAGGAAGTAATTGAAGACACTCCGATAGAAAGAATTGTACTGGAAACGGACTGCCCGTACCTGGCACCGGTGCCGTTTAGAGGAAAAAGAAACAGCTCACAGCTGCTTTCCTATGTAGTAGCGGCAATCGCAGAACTGAAAGGCATTTCCGAAGAAGAGGTAGAACGCATCACCTGGGAAAATGCATGCAACTTATACCGTTTGACACTTTAAAATGTATCGATGAAAAGAAAGGAATTCACATGGCAACCTTAGGCAATCCTCAAAACACCATTGAAATATTAAAGAAATATGATTTTATGTTCCAAAAACGGTTTGGACAGAATTTTTTAATTGATACCCATGTGTTGAAAAAGATTATCAAATCTGCGGAAATCACAAAGGAGGATTTGGTTTTGGAAATCGGTCCCGGTATTGGTACGATGACCCAGTATCTTTGCGAAAATGCCAGAGAAGTTATTGCGGTAGAAATCGACAAAAACCTGATTCCGATTCTTACCAACGATACCTTGGCAGAATATGACAATGTTACTATTATCAACGAGGATATTCTAAAGTTGGATTTAAATGCACTGGTGCAGGAAAGAAACGGGGGAAAACGCATTAAGGTAGTGGCAAATCTTCCGTATTACATTACAACTCCGATTATTATGGGCTTATTTGAATCCCATGTACCGCTTCAAAATATTACGGTTATGGTACAAAAAGAAGTGGCAGACCGTATGCAGGCGGGTCCGGGCAGTAAGGATTATGGTGCATTGTCACTGGCGGTACAGTACTATGCCACACCGTATATTGCGGCCAACGTACCGCAAAACTGCTTTATGCCACGGCCGAATGTTGGTTCTGCGGTTATCCGTCTGACCTTACATGAAGAGCCTCCGGTACAGGTAAAGGATGAAAAGTTTATGTTTGCGTTAATCCGGGCGTCCTTTAACCAAAGAAGAAAAACATTGGTGAATGGTCTGACCAATGCGGCAGAATTGAATCTTTCCAAAGAACAGGTGCAGGCAGCACTGGAACAGATGGGATTATCTGCGACTATTCGAGGGGAAGCCTTGACATTGGAACAGTTTGCAGAGCTTGCCAATTTACTGGTATAACAGAGGCGTGTATGAAGTATCGCTTGGAGTGGCTGTCAGAGGACGAAGGCAGCATTACGTTTTTGGATGGTGGAGAGCCTTTTATGACCGTGCAGGTGTTTCCGGTGGGGGAAGAAGAGGCAGAGCTTCGGATACAAGATGTTGTGTTTCTCAAGAACGACAATAAAAATAAGAACTTATCGAAAAAACTCATTTGCAAAATGACAAAGTGCATTTTGGAATCTTTTCGACTGTTGTGGGAAGAAGGATTCGAGGAGACTATCCTGGTGGAACCAAAAGAGACGAATTTGGCAGAAATACTGGATTCTACAGAGGTAGTATGCCTGGCGTATAAGGAATATATGATGAAGCGGGATTTTTCCCGACAAAAATCTACAGATTGTGGTTTGCCGCCCCTTTGTCTGACAAAAAGCGAAGACGGATATGTATGTAAAAATGAGGAAGGAACTTTCTTCTGCAAATTGCTGGAGCACGAAAAAACAGAAGGGCAGGATAAAAGTTTTTACTTGTACGAGGTAGAAGTTGACGCTTCGAAGCGAAACCGGGGAATTGCCACAGCCTGTTTAAACGCATTGTTTGATAAGCTTTCGGAGCAGTCGGCGGTTACGGTTTACTTGCAGGTTGGCTCCTATAACGAGCCGGCAGTGCATTTGTATGAAAAACTGGGCTTTTATATTTCCGAAGAACTACGTTACTATGCTTTAGCGGAAGAGGAATAAAGAATCCCCGGAAAGGAAAAATATGGCAGGAAAAAAAAGAGAACTGACCCAGGATGAACTTTATATGAAAGAAGCAATCCGTCAGGCAAAAAAAGCAGAAAAATTGATGGAAGTGCCGATTGGCTGCGTGATTGTGTATCAGGATAAAATTATTGCCAGAGGTTATAATAAGCGGAATTTGAAAAAAACAACCTTGGCACATGCGGAAATTATTGCTATTGCAAAGGCAGGAAAAGTAATCAATGACTGGCGGCTGGAAGACTGTACCATGTATATTACTCTTGAGCCGTGTCAGATGTGTGCCGGAGCGATTGTCCAGGCCAGAATGAAGAGGGTGGTTATCGGAAGCAGAAATGCCAAGGCGGGCTGCGCAGGGTCGGTGCTCAATCTGTTGCAGGAGGAGCGGTTCAATCATCAGGTGGAACTGACCGAAGGGGTTTTGGAAGAAGAGTGTTCCGCTATGCTCAGTGACTTCTTTAAAGAGCTTCGTAGGACAAAAGCACTGGGAAAGAATGCGTAAAAGGTTTGAATTACTGGGAAAATGGTGGTATACTAAGAGTAAGGTATTATGTTTTTACGGGGGTATAGCATTATGGGATTTGAAATGAAAGCAAATGCGGTAAATCAGATTCCAAAAGGAACGGAAATTTTTTTGGAAAATGAACCTGCAGCGTACGTATGCGTTGTTATCAGAGGCCGCGTGCTTGCAAGAACAGAATCGGTAAAAATTTCACTTCCGTCCGGAAGTTTTCTTGGTGTGTTCGATTTGTCGGTAGGCCACTATGTATCCGATTATATCGCAACGGAAGACAGTATGCTGTATGCCTTTCCTATCCGTGATAAAAAAATGTTGCGGGCTATGCTGACATCTACAAACAAGGACTATCGTGGTCTTATGGTTAATTCTCTTACCAAATATTTCTATGAGTTATCCAAAATCAATACAGAATTTCATAAAATGGCAGGAGAACTGTATGAATTATTAACCGATGCCTATGCAAAATATAAAGGTTTTTGCAGGGATGCCGGCGAAGGGGTAATTCAGTTACCTGCGTTAGAGCAGATGAAGGCATATCAGGACGAAACGCCAATGGAGCGTAATAGTTTTTCCTATTATGAGGATTTGGCAAAAGTTCCGGCAGATGTCCAAAAAAGTTTTTTCGGCTGTGGTGTTGAATTAACCATGTTTCATATCAAAGAACTTTCCGGAATCATAAGCAATCTGATTATCGACACAAGAGAAGTTTGCTCATACATAAAAGAATATTTTTCCTGTTTATATAATGACGGAGCGCAGAATCTTCTTCTGGGCTTAATGAAGTTATCCCATGAAACCGGAAAAAAGAGCAGGCCGGTACAGGGGCTTCAGGGCTTGCTTGATAAAATGTTAGATGAATTTAACCGTATGGAAGAAATTCTGGAACGGTATATGGGAATGCCGCAGATGGCAAACAGACAGCGGTTAGAAAAAATGTATACGGCTGTTTTAATGGGTGAAGGAATCGAAGAGGCAGCGGAAGTAACTTCCGGAGCATCCGATGAGGAACTCTACCGCAGCTTAAAGAATACACTTTCCCAGCTGATTGAATTTTCCGGCATTCCAAAAGAACAGTTAAAAACCTTTACAGATGCCATGGGTGTTTTTGTACGGGCGAAAGACCGTATGTCAACCGAGGATGAGTTCCGTTCCCTTCGCCGTCAAATTGCGGATGGTTTTTATACCTTATACCGTGCTATCTTCTTAAAGACGTTGAAAGAGGAAAAGAGTCTGCCAAAACCGGTAGAACTGTTTTTAAACTATGGATTTACCGATGAACGACTGCTTACCAAGGAACAGGTTTTGGAATTATGCAGAATCAATGTTTCTACACAAAATAAATATCATTGTACCATGTTTACTATTCCTGAGTGGCTGCGCGCTGTTTACAGCGGCAAGCGGGAACCATCCAAGAATGAGTTCGATATGGAATATATAGAAACGCTGCGTGAGCAGAAAAAAATGGGCGAAATCAACGCAGAAGAAGAGAAAAAGCTGGCAAATGACCAGATGAAGAAGCTGGAATATGAAATGCAGAATATGTTCCGTTACAATCACCGTATTGTAAACGGACAGCCAAGTGTGTTTGTTCCGGTGCTCTGCAGTGAACAGATGATGAGCAGTCCTTCTAAGGCAGCCATTACAAAAGACCGCATGGGTCAGCTGATTGAAAAATACCGCGAAATCGATTATTCCGTTTTTTATCGTGAGCTGAATTTTGCAGATGCGGCTTCCGGTATTGAAAAGGAATTAATTATGAAAGAAGTGGTGCCGGATATTGTTTTATTCCCGGCATATGGACAAAATGCCAGCATGTGGCAGGAATTAAGCTGTAAACGCAGAGATTCTGCCGGCAGGTTTTTATTCCCGATTATGGCGGAAGGAAATATTGATGACCTGATTATCAAAACCTTCGGACGGTTCCGTTGGGAACTTTGCCGCACCATGCAGGGCAGTTCCTGGAATAACATCCAGTATAAGTCCCTTACTTCGGAATATGCAGATTATATCCAATTCTATAAAAAGAATAAAGAACTTTCCGAAGAACGTAAGGAAAAAGTAAAACAGCAAATCATGAAGGGTAAAAACAGTACAAGAGAAATTTTTGTGCAGGATTACGAACTTTGGATTAAATCAGAGGCGCTGGGCGCCATGCGTTTAAACAAGGTTGCCAGAGAAATTCTTGCCATGTACTGTCCGTTTAATAAAGAAATCAGAGAAGCAGTGGAAACCCAGCCGGCTTTTGCCGACCCGATTGCCCGGTTTAAGAGAGACCGGATGAAAAAAGTCCGTGAACTGGAGCTTAAGTATCATACGTATACATCAAAACAGGGTATTGCCCTGACACAGGAGCTGCTTCATAATTTATCCTTCTACAAGGACAAATAGAAAGGAATAGTTCATGGGAGAAACGCTTCTGCAGGTGAACGGGCTTGGAATGTCATATGGAAAACGCAGTATACTGCAAGATGTTTCCTTTACGCTGAATTCGGGTGAGATTCTGGGAATCGCGGGCGAGAACGGTGCCGGAAAGTCTACACTGTTATCAGCCCTTGCAGGCATACAGACTTTAAAAACAGGCGTTATTTATTTTGATGGTAAGGATATTGCAAAGAATAAACGTCAGTATAAACAGAACATAGGTTATGTCCCGCAGGAAATTGCATTGTTTGAAGAATTAAGCGGCTGGGATAATCTAAAATTTTTCGGAAAAGCCAGTCATGTATCAGGTAAGGTGATTGCAGAGCGTATCCGGGAAGTATGCGATATCACAGGCTTTCCGGAAACAGAGTTAAAGCGTCCTGTCCGTGAGTATTCCGGGGGAATGAAAAGAAAAATCAATATCGGAGCAGCGCTTCTTCACCGGCCGGAGCTGCTTCTGTTAGATGAGCCGGTGGCAAATCTGGATACTGCTTCAGAGGAGCAGGTTCTGACCGCTTTAAAATTGTTGGCGGAACAGGGCACAGCCATTGTCTATGTAGGACATCAATTAGAAAAAATGGAACAGTTCTGTGATGAACTCTGTTTTATTAAAAACGGAAAGGTAATAAGGAGTAAATAATGGCATTATTCGGTTTAGGATACAAAAAGAAAATAGAAGAAATGAAGCAACTGATGGAGGAGCAGAATTTCGAACAGGCAGCACTTGTGGCTGACGATATTCCGGTAAAAAGGGTAAAGTCTGCCTATGAGCTGAATCTGATCGGAAAAGCGTACAAGTGCAACGGAGATTTTCTTCAGGCGAGGGATGCGTTTGAGCGTTCTTATGAGATGCGTTGTTCCAGACCGGTTATTATTGATATTATGGACTGCTGCCTGGAAGCAAAGGATTTAGATGGTGCGGAAAAATATTTTGATGAGTATCATAAGGTGGCGCCGGAAGATAAAGTAACACAGTATAAATACCGTTACCGCATCGAAAAGAGAAAAGGCCGGGAACGCCGACTCCTGGTTATGATTCTGGAAGAATTAAAGGCGTTAGAATATATTGAAGAGTTTGCGTATGAGCTTGCAAAACAGTATCATAAGGCCGGCATGGCGGAAGAATGCATGCGGGAATGTGAGGACATTATTTTATGGTTCGGATTCGGTCCTACGGTGGAACGTGCCAAGACCCTTCTTGCATATTATAAAGGGGAAATCAGTTTAGAAGATATTAAATCTGCAGGGGCAAAATATCAGGCAGAACAGGAACGCAGATGGAGAGAAGAACAAAAGGCAGAACAGGTACAGGAACCGGAAGAACAGGAATATAGTCCGGTACAACAGCCGGAGGCGGAAGCAGCGGTGACAGAAGAGCCGGTCCGGGAAGAACCTGTGTACGAAGAAGCAACATATGAACAACCGGTGTATGAAGAAGTACAGGAAGAACCGGAATTTCAAGGCTATCAGGAAGAAACAGCAGAACCGGAACCGGCTTTTAATGAGCAGCCGGAAGAAGCAGAAGCTGAATTTATTATGCCGGAAATTGATATGTCCGATATTTCCTTCGAAGAAGCAGAAGAACCGCAAAGACTTCCGGACCAGGAAGAGGAACTGCAGGAAAATTCCCGCAGGGAAGAGGAGCTTTATGTTCCGTATGCGGAAAATCCGGAAACTTCCAATGAAAGGCTGGCAGAGCTGCTGAAGAAAAAGAATATTTCTATTCCGGATATTTTAAAAAATTTCGGCCGTATCGACCGTATCCAAAAGCAGGTGGTAAAAAGCCTGGAATTGGCAATCAACGATAGGGAAAAGGCATATTTTGTTATTACAGGAGAGTCTCAGACGGGAAAAACCACACTGGCACTTTCCATGGTTCGTCTGCTGTTTGAACTGGATATTGTAAAGTATGACCGTACCGCAACGATTGATGCGGTGCAGTTAAACCAGGTATCCATCGAAGATTACGGGGAAGAATTGAAAAATTGCAATTTAATTATTGAAAATGCCGGTGGAATGACAAAAGAGTCCATCGATGGATTGTTACGCTTTTCTAAGGGAAGTAAGGGAAAAACCTGCGTTATTTTAGAAGATACAGTGCGGGACATCAATAAATTCCTGCGGGCAAGAGAAGAACTGAACAGTTTATTTAATAACCGGATTCATCTTGGAAAATATAATACGGATGATTTGCTTGGCTTTGCCTATGACTACATAAAAAAAGAGGACTATGGCATCGACAAGATGGCTGCTCAGGTCCTCCGGGATAAAATTGATGAAATTGTCAAAGATTACAGTAATGACCAGCGGCTGATCCGCACCTTAAAGCTGGTGGAAGTAGTAGTTGCCAGAGCGGAAAAACGTGCCGGTGAGTTGATTCTTTCCATGGCAGTGGAAGGAAAGATTCAGCAAGGGAATTACCTGGTAATTATTTTAGAGGATGTTACGGGTTAAAGTAACAAATAAAATTACACCTTGAATTGAAGAGAGATGTCAGATTTCAAATACTGACCACCCACAGAGCGGACTCTCTTTGAGATATGTAATATGTAAGAGGAATCCTTTGCGTAAGCTTCCAGCGGTTCTACCTCGATTTCGTTTGTATCGGAATTATAATGAATTGCTGTTTTTAACGGAACATTGGAAGTATCTGTCACGTATAAATTCATATTATTTATTGTGGCAGGATCTAAAGGGGCAGAAAATTTAACCCGCCAAACAAATTTGCCGGTTTTAAATTTTAAATTCTGCTTTACCTTACCTTCCATATTGTCCGGAATGGATTCAAAACTAATGAAGTTCATGCGACGGGACCTCCCTACTTGTGTATGCTACCTATAGTGTATCACAATCTTTCGATTTTGAACAGAGAGGAAAATGACTCAAATGGAAAAGAAAACGAATATTGTGCTGTTGGGTATGCCCGGTTCAGGGAAAAGCACCGTGGGAGTTTTACTGGCGAAACGGTTGGGCAAGAGGTTTGTAGATACCGATTTGCTGATACAGGAGCAGGAAGGCAAACTCTTAAGTGAAATAATCAGTCAGGAGGGTTTGGAAAAATTCATTGAGATTGAAAACCGGGTAAATGCAGCGGTTGTGGCAGAAAATTCTGTTATTGCCCCCGGGGGCAGTGTAATTTACGGAAAAGAAGCCATGGAGCACTTCCGGGAAATCGGAGAAGTGGTATACTTAAAATTAAGTTACCGTAGTGTGGCAAGGCGTTTGGGCGACCTGACAAAACGAGGTGTGGTGTTCCGGCCGGGGCAATCACTGAAAGCACTTTATAAAGAACGTTGCCCTCTTTATGAGAGATATGCAGATCATATTGTGGAGTGCGACGGAAAGAAAATAGGGGAAACACTAGAGGCTGTAAGAGCAAAAATAAGGAAATAATCCGCAAAAAATGAAAAAAGACTTTACAAATGGGGCAGAATCGAGTATAGTTACTTAGTTAGTATTTGGAATGTAACCGAGGTGTAATATGGATCAATATATAATCAAAGGCGGCACAGCGCTTGCCGGAGAAGTAGTAATCAGTGGAGCAAAAAATTCTGCATTAGGTATTTTGGCAGCAGCAGTTTTAACGGAAGAAGAAGTCTGCATTAAAAATCTGCCGGACATTCGGGATATTAATGTTCTGCTGCAGGCAATCGAAGGTATTGGTGCCCGCATTGAACGTGTGGATGCCCATACGGTAATTATTAACAGTGCAAATGTACATCCGATGGCAGTGGATGATGAATATATCAGAAAAATCAGAGCGTCTTACTATTTAATCGGCGCTTTGCTTGGCCGTTTCAAAAAGACTCAGGTTGTTTTACCTGGTGGCTGTAATATCGGCAACCGTCCAATCGACCAGCACATCAAGGGCTTTGAAGCCCTGGGTGCTAACGTAGCTATCCAGCACGGCATGGTAATTGCGGAAGCCAAAGAATTAGAAGGAAATCATATTTATTTAGATATTGCCAGCGTGGGTGCAACCATTAATATTATGCTGGCAGCCTGTCTTGCTAAGGGGCAGACTATTTTGGAAAATTCGGCAAAGGAACCTCATGTAGTGGATGTTGCCAATTTCTTAAACAGTATGGGTGCAAACATCAAGGGTGCCGGTACCGATGTTATCCGTATTACCGGTGTTGATAAGCTTCATGGCAGCACCTATTCCATTATTCCTGACCAAATTGAGGCAGGAACCTTCATGCTGGCAGCAGCGGCAACCAGAGGTGATGTTACCATCCGTAATGTCATTCCAAAGCATTTAGAGGCAATCTCTGCTAAGCTGGAAGAAATCGGGGCCTTTGTAGAAGAATTTGACGATGCAGTTCGTGTAGTAGCAACAAAACGTCTTGGTCATACCCATGTAAAAACTTTACCGTATCCTGGTTTTCCAACCGATATGCAGGCGCAAATTACTACTCTGCTGGCTCTTTCCGAGGGTACCAGTATTGTGACAGAGAGCATGTTTGAAAGCCGTTTTAAATATGTGGATGAATTGGTGCGTATGGGTGCGTCCATTAAGGTAGAAGGTAATACCGCCATTATTGATGGTGTTGCAGGTGTCACCGGAGCAACCGTCAGTGCACCGGATTTACGTGCCGGAGCCGCATTGGTAATTGCCGGACTGGTAGCAGAGGGCTTTACCGTAGTAGAGCATATTGAATTCGTAGAGCGCGGATATGAGAATTTCGAAGGAAAGCTTTGCGGATTAGGTGCCCACATTGAAAAAATGGATTCCGAAGACGACAGAGCAGTACAGAAATTTAAATTGAAAGTGAGCTAATCTCACAACGCATAAAAAAGAGGTTTTTCTCAGTTCTTTCCCCAAAAGGGAACAGAGAAAAACCTCTTTTTGTTCTTTTGTTTATACTATGCCGGTAATGGTGAGCCCCGGATAATCCCTTAAATCAATGTATCGGTCTCCGGAAAGGGCGATGACCGGTTTGTCCAGCTGATTGCGCTGCATCATGATAATACGTCCGGTTTCGCCATTGCTTAATTTTACGGTATAATTTAAATAGGAGTACATAATCTGATCCAGGAAAGTCATTAAATACCCCGGGTCATAAGTAGTAAGCCCTTCCGTTTGGAAAATGCCGATAACTTCCAATGGACAGATAGGACCGCGGTAAACACGGTTGGCAGTTAAAGCATCATATACATCGGCAATGGCAACGATTTTTGCAAAAGGCTCAATTTCACTTGCCGTCAGCTTATTCGGATAACCTTTTCCGTCACAGCGCTCGTGATGCTGCAGGGCTGCTTTTGCAATGCGAGGGTCGACCTTCTGATCCTTTAAAATACTGTATCCGAGAGCCGGGTGCTCCTGAATAATGCGGTATTCATCATCTGTCAGTTTTCCCGGTTTTTTGATGATGGAAGAAGGAATCATCATTTTTCCGATGTCGTGCAGCAGACCTGCAAGAGTTAATGCTTCTGTTTCTTCCTCGTCGTATTTTAACCAGTGTGCAAACAGATTACAGATTAATGCAACATTCATGCTGTGGACATAGGTGGCATCATCCAGGTTACGAATCGCCATCATCATATCCAACAGGGAATTCGGATTTTTGCAGGCGGCAAAAATTTTGGATACATCTGCCAGCATGCTTTCTGTGTTTAACGGTGCCTTGTTTTGGACTACCTCATTTAACTGCTCTTTGTAGGAAACAAAGGAGCTATAGAAGGTGGTTGTAAAAGTACGGTATTCCGGACTGGCTTTAATCCGGCCGACATAGGAGGAGGCTTCCGGAATAATAACCGGTTTGTTTTTATAAACCGGTTTTTTCTCTTTTTTGCGCAGGTTTGCCGGCGTAACGATGATGATTTCCTCGACGGAATAGAATTTCAATCGGGTAATCATACGGTCGGTTAAAACGGCGCCTTCGCCGGCAATCAGATAGTCGGAAGAAGAATAGACATCTTTACCGATGGTCATGCCCGGCTCTGCAAATGATGTTTTGATTTTCATTAATTCCTTCATGGTGTCGCCTCCGTATGTGCGGGGAATTTTTATAAATACTTCTTTAATACATCTACTTTATCCAAAGCTTCCCAAGGAAGATCAAGGTCATTTCTTCCGAAATGTCCGTAGGACGAGGTCTGCTTGTAAATCGGTCTTCTTAAATCCAGCATTTTGATAATGCCAGCCGGACGTAAGTCAAAGTTTTCGCGGATGATAGCTTCTAATTCGGCTTCAGACTTTACGCCGGTACCGAAGGTATCTACCATAACAGAAGTTGGCTGTGCTACGCCGATAGCATAGGACAACTGGATTTCACAACGCTTTGCAAGGCCTGCAGCAACCAGGTTCTTTGCAACGTAACGTGCTGCATAGCAGGCAGAACGGTCTACTTTGGTGCAGTCCTTACCGGAGAAAGCACCGCCGCCGTGTCTTGCATAGCCGCCGTAAGTGTCTACAATAATTTTACGTCCGGTGAGACCGGAGTCACCGTTTGGTCCGCCGATAACAAAACGACCGGTAGGATTGATGTAGAATTTTGTGTTATTATCAATGAGCTCTGCAGGAAGGACAGGTTCAAATACATACTTTTGAATATCGGAATGAATCTGTTCCTGCGGAATTTCCGGTGCATGCTGGGTGGATAATACAACAGCATTGATATGAACCGGCTTGCCCTCTTCGTCATATTCTACGGTTACCTGGGATTTTCCGTCCGGACGAAGGTAAGGAAGGGTACCGTCTTTACGGACCCTGGTAAGCTGTCTGGTAAGCTTGTGGGCAAGGGAAATCGGATATGGCATATATTCCTCGGTTTCGTCAGTAGCATAACCGAACATCATACCCTGGTCACCGGCACCGATGGCATCGATGTCTGCATCGGTCATTTTGTTTTCCTTTGCTTCCAGAGCCTTGTCAACGCCCATGGCAATGTCGGTGGACTGCTTGTCCAATGCAATCATAACGCCGCAGGTGTTGCCGTCAAAGCCATAATCGCCATTGTTGTAGCCAATTTCACAAATAGTTTCACGGACGATTTTCTGGAAATCTACGTTTGCTTTGGTGGTAATTTCGCCCATAACCAGAACCAAACCTGTGGTGCAGGCGGTTTCGCAGGCCACGCGGCTCATTGGATCCTGTTCCAGTAATGCGTCCAGGATGGAGTCGGAGATGGCATCACAGATTTTATCCGGATGTCCCTCGGTTACGGATTCAGATGTAAATAATCTTTTGCTCATAACTTAATTCCTTTCTTGGTGGTGTGCCGTCAGGCACGGGTTAAAAGTAACTATAAAAACAAGAAAAGTCCGCAATAAGCGGACCTGGAACGTCTGTAAACCAAATCCTCTTATTGTTCGAACTGCCAGGGGCAGTATACTCGCTCAACTTGGCACCTTTCCTTCCGGGGGTTGCCGTGACTTCACTGAGTCTTTACTCTCCGTCACTCTGAATAAGAGTTTATGCTAACTTTTCTGTAGTTTGAGTATGCACTTTTTTTCGATTTTTGTCAAGTGAAAAGTAGATTTTGGAGGCGGTTTATGAAAAGTTTAGGAAATAGTTATAAATTACTGATGAAAAGAGAATAAAAAGTGTGATATACTTACAATCGGAGGAAGATGGTTATGAAGTTAAAAAACAGGCTGTTTGCCGCTTTTTTCATTATCATATTGTTACCCTGCAGCATGATTGGTACTATTGGCTCGGTAATACTTACTCAGCAGGTAAGTACTATGGAGGAAACCTACCGGGTGGAGACGGACGGCTGGGAGGTAGTTACGGAACCGGTCCAGATATTAAATCGTATGACCCGGTCTGCGTTTAACGAGCTTAGTACCATGGCACTTCGCTACCCGGAACGGTTCCGGGATAATCAGAGGGTTGCTTCCATTAACGAGGGGCTGCTGGAAAGCTATTCCTACCTTTTGGTGGAGAAGAATGAGGATATGATATTTATCGGGAATAAAACCCATTATAACAGTATCCAAAAGCAGATTCCGGACGTGGGCGGTTTTGAAGTGGCATATGACGGAGGCGTATATATAGGAGGAGAAGTTCCTTTTTTAGTAAAGCAACAGAATTTTGAGTTTGAAGACGGAGAATCGGGAAGCTTTTATATCATTACCGACGTAAATGCCATGGTGCTGCGGTTAAAAAGCGCTGCAACCATTGTAATTTTCGGCAGTATCCTGACCATTGTTTTTACTGCAGGTATTCTTGTGGTGTGGCTCTATCAGGGGATTTTACTGCCGTTAAATGCGTTAAAACGGGCAACAAAACAGCTGCAGGAGGGAAATCTGGATTACTCTCTGAAGGATAATATTTCAGACGATGAAATCGGTCAGTTATGTGCGGACTTTGAGGAAATGAGAATGCACCTGAAAAATGAGATAGAAGTGCGGATTCAATATGAGCAGGATCTAAAGGAACTGATTAGTAATATCTCCCATGATATTAAAACACCGTTGACTGCAATTAAAGGATATGCAGAGGGTCTGCTGGATGGTGTGGCGGACACGCCGGAGCGCCGGGAAAAATATTTAAAAACCATATTTGCAAAAGCAAGTGATATGACAACACTGGTAGATGAACTGTCTTTTTATACAAAAATCGATACCAATAATATTCCGTATCACTTTGAGAAAGTAAGAGTAAACGACTATTTCGGGGACTGTGTGGAAGACAACAAACCGGAATTGGAAATTGTGGGCGTAGAATTGTGCTTTGAAAGCGATGTAAAAAATGAAACGCAGGTATTAGGTGACAGGGAGCAGCTGCGGCGAGTAATGAATAACCTCATCGGAAATGCGGTAAAATACCGTGGAGATAAAGAGCGGGGAAGCATTACCGTACGTCTGAGAGAGGAGGATGCTCTGGTATATGTGGAAGTTGAGGATAATGGCCAGGGTATCTCCGAACAGGCATTGCCCTATGTATTTGAACGGTTTTACCGGGCGGACGCCTCACGAAATTCCAAACAGGGCGGAAGCGGGCTCGGGCTGGCTATTGCAAAGCGGATTATTGAGGAGCATGGAGGTACTATCCGGGCAGAAAGTGAAGCCGGCGTGGGAACAAAAATAATTTTTACATTACGGAAAATTGAGGTTGCCGAACAGAAAGGGGAATAACCAATGGCAAATATATTAATCATTGAAGATGAAATTTCGATTGCGGAGCTGGAGAAGGACTATTTAGAGTTGGCAGGGTTTCAGGTTACCATGGTGAATGATGGTCAGAAGGGACTTTTAGAAGCAATGGCCGGCGATTATCAGCTGATTATTCTGGATCTCATGCTGCCGGGACTGGATGGTTTTGAAATTTGCCGCCAGGTCCGGGAAGAGAAGGATATACCGATATTGATGGTGTCTGCAAAGAAAGAAGATATTGATAAAATCCGGGGACTGGGTCTTGGTGCGGATGACTATATGACGAAGCCTTTCAGCCCAAGTGAACTGGTTGCCCGTGTAAAAGCGCATTTGGCAAGATATGAGCGTTTGGTGAAGAACCATGACAAAGTCAATGAGGTGATTGAAATCCGGGGCATGAAGATTGACAAAACTGCCCGCAGGGTTTATGTTAATGAGGAAGAGAAAATTTTAACAACAAAGGAATTTGATTTATTAAGTTTTTTGGCAGGACATCCGGACAGAGTGTTTACTAAGGATGAATTATTCCGTGAAATTTGGGACATGGAATCCTTTGGGGATATTGCTACCGTTACGGTGCATATTAAAAAGATTCGCGAAAAAATTGAAGAGGATGCGGCCAAACCACAGTACATCGAAACAATTTGGGGCAAGGGATATCGTTTTAAAGTATAACAGGAGCCGGGAGTAAATAAATCCGAAAAGGATTTGCACAAATGGGGAGAGCAGACGTATGCTGAGCATTCAGAAAACGCAAAGCCAGTTAGAGAAAGACAGACGGGAGAATTCACCGGAACAGGTGGAACTTTTGCAGGAAGAGCTGGAGCTGGAAAAAGAAAAAAAGGAAATCATATCTTCGCTGTATAATGACTGGATTTATGAATATAATGTGAAGGACCGTAAGGTTACTACCATCAGCGGCAGCAGCTTACATTATACAAAAAAGAAGGTTACGGCCGAGCAGAAATTTATTATGCTGGATGATCTTCATCCGGAAGATAAAGCGGCTTTTATAGAATGCTGCCGTGGTGTGTATGACAGCAAAACATCGGGGTATATGGAAGCCAGAATTATGGTAGATGATGAATACCGCTGGATTTCTCTTACAACCAGGGTGCTACGGAACCGGGCAGGTGAAATTGTATCGGTAATCGGAAAAATTTCCGATATCAATGAGCAAAAAAAGGAAGAACTCCGGCTACAGGCTCAGGCAAGACAAGACTCCATGACAGGGCTGTTAAACCGTGCATCTTTCCAGGAACAAGCAGAAGAATTATTAAAGCTGTCAACAGAGCTGGAGGGTAAAATGCCGGCTCTGCTGATTGTTGATATTGATAAATTTAAGCAAATAAACGATCATTACGGACATTTATACGGAGATACGGTAATTGTTTCCATGGCAGATGCCCTGCGGACTGTATTTGGAGAAGATGCAGCCATAGGAAGATTCGGCGGAGATGAGTTTACGGTATTTCTTTTGGACGCGGATAAAAATTCGCTGGAGGATAAAATCCTGGAACTCCGCGAGACGTATGCGCGGGATATTGCGGAAACAGAAGACGGACATAAGGTTACCTGCAGTGTTGGCGCGTCCCGTTACGGAGTAGATGGTACTACCTTGGATGAAATGCTAAAAAGTGCGGACAGTGCACTGTATTACATAAAAGAAAATGGCAGAGACGGCTATGCCATTTGTACAGAGATTATTAAGAAGAAATTTGCGGAAGGGTCGGAACAGGTTCTTTCGGAAGAACCAAAAGATGAAGAACGCCATATTTCTGCAGAAATTACGGAATTTGCCCTGGAATTATTAGAGGGAAGTAAAGACTTAAAGAGTGCCATGAACATGCTTCTGATGAGAATCGGTAAGCGTTTCCGGTTATCCGCGGTGTCTATCCGGGAATATAGTAACAAAGATATTCCGGAGCTTTCTTTCCTTTGGAGTTCTATGGAACCTCCGACAAAGCAACCAACCAATTATATTTCGCTGGAAGAAAGACGACGTATCCGGGAGGATTTCCGTAAAAATCAAATCTTAGAAATTGCCGATATAAATGCATTGCCAAAGCAAAGCGGATTATACCAATTATATACAGGAGTAAATCTTCAGGCAGTATATCAGTGTCCGTTTATCAGTGAAGGGCAAGTGTTCGGCTACATTACTTATGCCGATAGCAGACCAAGGGAATGGACGGAAATCGAGAAGCAGTCCTTCTCTTTAATTTCCCGGATTGTCAGCAATTATCTGGCAAGAGAGCTTGCTTATGAAAAAATTGCCAAAAAAATTGAATTGATGAAGAGCATGGATGAGGTAACCGGTCTTTTAAAGTATGATAAATTTAAAGAGGTAGCCCAGTCCCTGTTAAATCAAAACGGTTCCAATGTGAAATATGCGATTGTTTCTACGGACTTTGCCCATTTTAAATATTTTAATGAGGTTTATGGTTTTCGGAGCGGTGACGAGGTCCTGAAGGATTTTGCCAGCCTCGTGGCAAAGCATAATCCGAGAGCAGTGGCTGCCTGCCGTGACTATGCGGACAACTTTTTAATTATGGTAACGGTGAAAGATGCCGAAACCCTGATGAATAATATCAGTAATTATAATAAAGCGTTTATGTCCAACCAAAATGCCAGATATATGGATAGTAAGCTGGAGCTTTGCAGCGGAGCATATATTATAGAAAATCCGGAAGCTGGCATTGTGCAGGCGCTGGATAATGCCAATACAGCGAGAAAATTGTTGAAAGAAAAGGGCGACACCGGAGTTCTGATGTTTGAACCATCCATGCGTGTAAACCGCATGAAAGAGCTGGCAATTCTTCATATGATGGAGGAAGCAATTGATAACAGCGAATTTTGTCTGTATCTGCAACCAAAGTTTTCCCTGGAGACTGGTAAGCTGGTTGGTGCGGAAGGTTTGTCCCGCTGGCAAAAACCAAACGGCGAAATTGTTATGCCGGGCGACTTTATTCCGGCGTTGGAAAAGAGCGGTAAAATTGTTCAGCTGGATTTCTATATGTATGAAACAGTGCTTCGCCAGCAGAGAAAGTGGCTTGCGGAAGAATATCCCGTGGTTCCGATTTCTGTGAATTTGTCCAGACATCACATTAAGGATGAGCAACTGGTAGATAAGCTGGTGGGCTTACTGGAAGTATATGGAATTGACAGCAGTCTGATAGAAATCGAAATTACGGAAAGTGCCTTCATTGAAGACCAGGCAGCATTAATCGAGCTGATGAAAGAAATTAAACGAAGAGGATTCCTTGTTTCCATAGATGATTTTGGTACCGGATATTCTTCTCTCAGCATGTTAACAGAACTTCCGGCAGACATTGTAAAGCTGGATAAAGAATTTTTAAAGCACAGCGATTCGGAAGTATCAAAGGGTATGTTAAATAACGTTATCCGCCTGATTAAAGACAACCGTATGGATGTTGTCTGTGAAGGCGTGGAAATCAGTGAGCAGGCAGATTTTCTTGCAAAAGCCGGTTGTGATGTAGGTCAGGGCTTCTATTTCTCCCGCCCGATTCCGGTGGCAGAGTTTGAAAAATTGTATTTTAAGTAAAAAAATCTCCGGGAAACCTGAAATTTAACGGTTTCCCGGATTTTTGTTTGACTTTTGAGAAAAATACATATATACTCAGTAGATAGAGAAAAATTAGGAAAGGACGGGAGTTCCAATGGATTTAATCACAATTCGCGAATTATACCGCAACAAAGAAAACTATTTAGACAAGAACATCACCGTTGGCGGCTGGGTGCGCAGCGTCAGAGATTCCAAGACTTTTGGATTTATCGTGTTGAACGACGGTACATTTTTTGAAACATTACAGATTGTTTACAGCGATAATTTAAATAATTTCAATGAAATCAGTAAGTTAAACGTAGGCTCCGCAATTATCGTATCCGGTAAGCTGGTAGCTACACCGGAGGCTAAGCAGCCATTCGAAATTCAGGCAGAGGAAGTTGTTGTAGAAGGTGCATCTACACCGGATTACCCATTACAGAAGAAGAGACATACTTTAGAATTTTTAAGAACCATGACTCATCTGCGTCCAAGAACCAACACCTTCCAGGCAGTGTTCCGTGTACGCTCTCTGGTTTCTTATGCAATTCATAAGTTCTTCCAGGAAAGAGATTTCGTATACGTTCACACCCCACTTATCACAGGCAGTGACTGTGAGGGTGCCGGCGAAATGTTCCAGGTAACCACCATGGATTTAAGCAATGTGCCAATGACAGAGGATGGCAAGGTAGATTTTACACAGGATTTCTTCAACAAGCCAACCAACCTTACCGTAAGCGGCCAGTTAAACGGTGAAACCTATGCTATGGCATTCCGCAATATTTACACCTTCGGACCAACCTTCCGTGCAGAAAACTCCAACACCACCCGCCATGCGGCTGAGTTCTGGATGGTAGAGCCGGAAATTGCATTTGCCGACTTAAAGGACGATATGGTTCTGGCAGAAAGCATGATTAAGTATATCATACGCTATGTGTTAGAAAACGCTCCGGAAGAAATGAACTTCTTCAATTCCTTCGTGGATAAGGGATTACTTGACAGACTGAACAACGTGCTTAACTCCGAGTTTGGCCATGTTACTTATACAGAAGCTATTGAAATTTTGGAAAAGAACAATGACCAGTTCGACTACAAGGTATTCTGGGGCTGTGACCTTCAGACCGAGCATGAGCGCTACTTAACCGAGCAGGTATTTAAAAAGCCGGTATTCGTAACCGATTATCCAAAGGATATCAAGGCCTTTTACATGAAGTTAAACGAAGATGGCAAGACCGTTGCCGCTATGGACTGCTTAGTGCCTGGTATCGGTGAAATCATCGGCGGCAGCCAGAGAGAAGACGATTACGAAAAGCTTACCAAGAGAATGGATGAGCTTGGACTTAAGAAGGAGGACTATGACTTCTACCTTGACCTTAGAAAGTACGGTTCCGCAAGACATGCGGGCTTTGGTTTAGGTTTAGAGCGTTGTGTAATGTACCTTACCGGTATGGGCAACATCCGTGACGTTCTTCCGTTCCCAAGAACTGTTAACAACTGCGATTTATAATAACAAGAACATAAAAGAGGCTGTGATATAAGGAATTTTTGAGACTACGTTATCCGTGTCTGCCTGCCTCCTCTGACAGCCGTTCATCCAAGCTGGAACAAACGAAAAGCACGTTTGTCCATCCTGTTTGAACATCTGTCAGCTGAGAGGTCAGACACTTGGATAATGTAGTGCTTAAAAATTTTTTTATATCACAGCCTCTTTTGCGTTACATTGTTATTAAGTCGCAGTTAATATAAGTTCTTAGGAGCGGAAGTAATTTTATAGGGAAAAGAAAGTTTGTATCTTTTCTTTTATTGCGGTTACGCTTCCCTGAATCATCGGGGTATTGCCTCCGCACTTTGCGCCCAGCTCCGTTCTGAGAATTTGGGCAAGTTCTTTACAGTCTTTATTCTTACTTCCCACAATAAAGGAATAGCCGGTTTCTTCGTCGCCGGAGAATACAGCGCAGTAGCCGGAGTACTTTTCAACCAAGGAATTTACGGTGTTGCGGATGGCGATGGTATCCATTTTATCTACAAAGAGGATAGCGTGCTCGCTTTCTTCAGGGGAAGGCAGAGTGGAGATGCTTAATTTTAAGTATTCTGCCTGCAGGTTGTTGATACGTTCCTGCTGGCGGAGCATATCGTCTTTTAATTTAAGCACGGCATCTGCAATTAAATCCTGCTTTGCGGAAAGTGCCACGGAAACGGCGGCAACGCTGTCCTGCTTTTTGTTATAGTCTGCAAGGGCTCTGGCGCCGCAGAGAATGTTTAAACGGACTCCGCCCCGGTGGCTTTGGCAGTTTGTTATTTTAATCATGCCGATTTCTCCGGTATGTGCCACATGCGGGGCACAGCAGGCGCAAACATCCACGCCGGGGATGGTGACAATGCGGACCTGCCCCTCAATTTCAATTTTACTGCGGTAGGAAAGTGCCGCCAGTTCTTCTTTGGAAGGGTACGTAATTTCTACCGGCAGATTTTTGTAAATGATTTCGTTGGCACGAAGCTCGATTTCCCGCACCTGGGCAGGAGTAAGTTCACCATTAAAATCTAAGGTGACTTCGTTGTTGCTTAAGTGAAACCCGACATTATTGTAGCCAAAGCGGTTATGCACCAGTCCGGATACAATATGCTCACCGGAGTGCTGCTGCATAAAGTCAAAACGCTGCTCCCAGTCCACGTGTCCCGTAACAGAAGTGCCCGGTTCCAGGGGCTGTTCCAGATAGTGGTAAATCAAATCATCCTTGATTTGTACATCTAAAACAGGCAGACCGTTTAATGTGCCCTTGTCAGCAGACTGTCCGCCTTCTTCCGGAAAAAAGGAAGTGGCATCCAGAACCACCCGGTATTGCTTGCCATCGGTAGTTGGTTCGCAGGAGACTACGGTGGCAGTAAAGTCGGTAAGGTTAATATTTTCGTAAAATAATTTTCGCATGATAAAGGCTCCTTTTGGTTTATTTCATCTGCTGCTTCATAGAGTTTGCCAACTCCCCGGCAGCTTCTAATTTGTTGGAGGAAATCAACATATAAAGTGTAGCAATCTGATTGTTATAGTCATGGCGGATTTTAGCAAGCTCTTCGTGACGGACTTCCAAAGTCTGATAATATTCATTTTCCACTTGATACAACTCCTGCAATTCCTGATATGCGGCCTGAATGCTTTGCTTTTCCTGGCGGCGCAGAAGAAGGCATAACAGAATGACAATGGTGATGGTAGCAATTAACGAGCAGATAAATATTAAGGCGTTGTCTATCAAATCCGGTTCAATTAAGGCAGGGGCAAAAATGCCGGCACTGATGAGCAGCTGCAACATCGGTAGTATAGAAAATACAAGTAGCAGGGTATTCTTTTTTTTACTATTTGCATATTTCCATATGAAGATAAATATCAAATTAAGTAAAAAAACCAGTGGAAGAATAAACAGTATGGCAATTGTAAATTCCCTACTGTGGGGCTCCAAAGCCAGTGTATAAGAGGCGATGGAATTCAGATGAAGGAGGCAGAGTAGCTCTGACATGATGTTGCATAAAAGAATGATGATAAATACAATCAGCTTTTTGTAAAGAGAGTCCCGGAAGGAAATAAGGGTAAACATGAAAAAAGTAAGCTGCATAAGCAAGGCCGTAGTTGAAACAAGAACCTGATTGTTAAAATTGGTAAATTTAGCCAAAAGTATAGCACTGCTGATAATGGTGTAGATGGCAATGGAACGGAAACGGGGGTATTTTGGTGTCAGGCAGAAAGCAACACTGACAGCACAATACAGATTAACCATATTTTGTAACAGATAATTTAAAATGTAGTACATGATGCTACCTCTTTTTTATGGCATTTGAATACTGAAATAGGCTTCATAGATATTATCTTTGTAAGTAGTCCGGAAACTGCCGGAATACTGTGCAGCAATATCGTTTAATATCCGGTGACCATATCCGTGTCCCTGCTTTGGCGCAGATGGCATAAGCGAAGAATTTTCTACTTTGATATGTATAAAGTCACCGCTTTGCTTTGCGGTCAGATGAATAAATTTGTTTTCTGAAAGCGATGTACATGCTTCTATGGCATTATCTAAAAGATTGGAAAAGATACTGCATAAATGCAAAGGATTCACCGATGTGCAGTCGCCGATCTGTATGTCTGTTTGAAAGAGAATGCTTTGACTGCTGCACTGCTGTTCCTTTTCCCAAAGTACTGCATTGATAACCGGATTAGGGCAGAAAGGATATTCTTTAGTAGAGGCAATGGTGGTGCTTAACGCCTGTAATAATTCCAGTGCTTTTTCCGGTTGTTCTTTTTCTAAAAGAACGGAAATTTCATTTAGTTGCTGCTCAAAGGAGTTTTTAAGAACCTCTAACTCCAAACGTTGCCTTTGAATTTTTTCATATTGTTTCTTTTGGAACTGATGCATGTCAGCCAGCTCCTGATAGTTTTTTTCGGTTTGTTTTTTCGAACGGTGTGAGTAAAGAAAATAAATAAGAACAACCAAAAGAGACAACAGAACCCCGGCAATGGTATAAAAAACAGGCACAGGGACGGAATACAAGGCATTGATTTCCTGAGCACCTACTAAAAGAGTAATTACCTGACTGAGAGGGAAGACCAGATAAAGAAACAGAGTCTGGATGGTTATTGTTTTTGATTTTGATGGTTCCTTTGCCGTATTAGGTTTGTCTGCCCGGGCTTGCATAAGTTGCTCCTTTCTTAAAGGTTGCCTGCGTTGGGAAGCCTTTTTTATAAATTTTTTTGCATGTATCGGATATAATCTTCTTTGATTTTGGTTCCGTAGGATTTTGAAATTTGTATGGCAGTACCGTTAATAAGAATAACTTCCCGCTTTTCGATGCGTTTAATCTTGTCCATGTTAATCAGATAACTTTTATGGCATGGACGGAAACTGGATGGCAGCTGTTTTTCCAAGGAGGAAAGGCGACCGTAAACAGAGTATGCTTCGGAGGAGTCTTCGGTATAAATCAGTACATTATGACCGTTACTTTCTAAAAAGAGAATTTTACTGACAGGGATAGTTTCTAAATTTCCCTTTCCTAAATTACATATAAAATTCTGCTTGTCCTTGTCTAATTCCTGCTGTGCTTTTTTTAGCAAATTTTCTAAAATATCTTTTTGGGCCGGTTTGATAATAAATCCAATAAGCGAAGACTGCTGTAAAAAAATGTTTTGGATATAGCGGTCGGTATGACCGGTAATATAAATGGTACGGACAGAAGGCGCCAGCCGGTATATTTCTTCGGAATAATCAATGCCGTTTTTCTCTGTTTCAAAGTCAATATCCATGATAATTACATCAAAAACAGACCCTGCCTGAATATCTGTAAGCAGGTTTATCGGTGAATTATAAGGAGTAATGGTGCTTGTTAAAGAGATCTCCCTGCACAGAGAGGATAAATATTCGATAGCGATGGAATCGTCGTCACAAAGTGCAATGTTCATGGGCATAGTTCCTCGTATGTTATGTAATGGTTTGATATTATGGTAGCAAAAAGCAAAGGAATGGTCAAGGAAGAATCCGTAGGAAATTGACTGATTATGTCGGGAAACAGGCAGATTTTGTTGCGGGTGTGGATTATGTGCTGATAAGCTGATAAAATCAAAGCAAATTAAAAGGAAGGAGGAGATAGAAATGTCTCGAAAAAGAATTTGTGCGTATCTGCTGACTATGGTATTGCTGCTGACGAATACCATTGCCATAGAGTGGAATGACGGCGCGTTACATGTGGAAACGAAGCCGTACGACATCATGGCTGCTGCAAATACGATACAAACCGCCAGTGGTTCTGCTATTAATATTCAAGGAACTTTTGGCGATGGATTTCAGTGGGGAACCACAGAGGACGGAACAACCTTATATATTTCCGGTGCCGGAGACATGGACAGCTTCAGTGAGGCGGAACCGGCGCCATGGTATATCGGCAATGAAGAATCACCGTATGAAACTGTTCTTATAGAAGGCAGTGTAACCAGTATCGGTGACTATGCGTTCCGCCACTGTGTATCTATGACAAGCATTGAGTTTCCGGATACTCTGACCAGAATCGGTAACTATGCGTTTGACGGTTGCTACAGCTGGGAAGAAGTGGATTTAACCGGTATTACTTCGTTAGGTACGGGAGCATTTCGTGGTTGTGGCTTTGAATATGTACATATTCCGGAAAGTCTGAAGGAAATGAGTGTTCAGGTGTTTCATGACTGTGGAAACGTAAAGGCTTATTCCGTTGCCACCGGAAGTGCATTATTCTTTGCAGATGAACAGGGAGCTCTGTTCAACAACCAGACGAAAACTATGCTGGCATATCCACGCGGTATAGGACACGTGGATACCTATACGATTCCGGAGGGAATCACCTCTTTGGGAGAAAATGTTTTTGTATGGGCAGATATTGATGAGGTTATTTTCCCAAGCACTTTAACTTATTTTAGTAACGGTTGTTGCTGGTTGAATCAGTTTACAACTTTGACTATTCCGTCCTCGGTAACCGGAATCGGACAGAATGCGTTTGCGAACAGCTGGAAGCTGACCAGTGTAACTGTTCCGGGAAATGTAAAGAAAATAGAGCAGAATGCGTTTGCTACTATTGAGACGTTAACTACGGTAGTGTTAGAGGATGGTGTGGAGTGGCTTCACGATTATTCCTTTGCAAACAATGCGAACTTAGAAAGCATTACCATCCCGGCCAGCGTAACCACGATCAGTCAGGATGCGTTTACCGGAAGTAATGCCGATATGGTTATTAAAGGCTATTCCAATTCTACTGCGGAATTGTTTGCAGAGGAACAGGGCTTTGCCTTTGAATCTCTTGGAGCAGCAGAACTGGAAACGATAGCTTCCGGCGATTGTAGTGCAACAGAGGATGATTTGGTAGCCTGGGAATTATACAGCAATGGTGAACTGAGAATTTCCGGTACCGGTGCCATGGCGGATTACGGCGATCATGGGAATCCGGATATCAGTGCTCCTTGGTTTTGGGCAGCAGACGGTAGCGACAGTAACCGCATGAAGATTGCCAAGGTTGTAATTGAAGACGGAGTAACCCATATTGGCAGCTACGCCTTTGATTATTGTGAAGCTTTAAGCTCGGTAGAGTATGCCGACAGTGTTACTTCTATCGGCTCCAGTGCTTTTAAGGATACCCGCTGGGCGGCACCTGTCGTGAAAAAGAATGTAACAGAACTTGGTTCCGGTGCATTCCATATTCCGGCAGAATTTTTAAAGAATCTGGAAGTAGAAGAAGGAAATACCTCCTTTGTTGTTTATGAGGGCGGTTTGTATGATGCAGATAAGACGATGCTTCACAAATGGGGTCTTGGTGAATATGCTACAATGTCCGGTTACACAGCAGTTCTGCCAAGCACTTTAAAGACGATTGGTAAGGATGCTTTTTGCGGCAGCATTGTTTCTGCAGTTACTTTAAATGAGGGTCTGGAAACCATTGAAGAGCGCGGTTTCTATAATGCTCACTGCATTGAAAGCCTGCATCTTCCGTCCGCTCTTCGCACCTTGGAAAAAGATGCATTAGCTTATATTGATAATCTGACCGGTTTTACGGTGGCCAAGGGCAATACGGAGTTTTGGGCAGATGAAAGAGGTGCTCTGTATAGTGCAGATAAAACAATTTTATATTATTATCCGCAAAATACACAGGAAAGCTTTTACATCATTCCGGATGGTGTAGAAACCATAATGTGGCATGCGTGGGGCTTCCACTATTTAAAGGGCTTGTTAATACCTGCTTCCGTAAAAGAGATCGAAGCATCTCCAATGTATGTATATAATCCAAATAATTTGGATAACCGTCAAATCTTATTATACGGTTATGAAGGCTCCGTAGCAGAACAGTATGCGAAAGAGCATGTCTATGTGACATATACCGCATCCGGAGAATCCATAGAGAAGTCTCATGAATTCCTGGTAATTCCAACCAAGGAATATAAGCGGTTGAATATTCATTGTCCGGTAGACGTATACGTTTATGACACGGAGGGTAATGTAGTTGCCAGTGTTGTAAATGAAGAAGTTTTGGTTTATGACGAAACCATCTATGCAGATGACATGAAAAAGACAGTATATCTGGACAATGGTATTGATTACAGCATTGAAATTAGGGCAACCGGAGAAGGGACCGTGTCCTACAGTATCGAGGAAGTAACAGAAAAAGCGGATGGCAGTGAGATTACTAATGTAGTGGAATTTAATGACATTCCGATTGTTGCAAATGATACTATTACTTCCGATATTTCCATGTTGGCAGATGCAGAGGATTATGTAGTCAGCAAGAATGAAACCTCTGTAGAAGCCGATAAGGTTGTAGTGGATGGTGTTACTTCTGAGGGCGGCGATGATCCGGCTCCGGGCGGCCCTGGAATTGCTCCGGAGGTTAGTCCGAATAAGGTTATTGACTTTACAGAAGTAACCGTAGCTTCTGCAGAAAATGCTACCTACAGCGTGGATGAAGCAGGAATGCTTCTTGCGGTTTGTGACGGTGCAGCAGGTAATTACGAGCTTGTTTGGAATTTGGATGAGCCGGTAAATACTGCGGACTATTACAAGGTGGTATTAGACCTGGAAAAAGACTTTTATAACGAAAGCGGTTTCCACTGGTATTCCATCGAGCTGTATTCTGAGGGCAAATTGGTAAAGAGCCGTACCGATATTTGCGGTGGCATTATCATTGAGGACGACTACATTCAGTTGGAAATCGGTTTAAAGAATGTGGATGACTGCGTGATTGATGAAATTCGTCTTGGCGGATGGTCCAGATTAACAACCGAATATTCCGTCAATGTATATGGCATTTCCTTTATCAATGAATCAGAGGAATCTACCTCGGATCAGGGAGTTTACTGTGAACCGGATAACAATCCAAAGATATTATATTGCTTTGATGAGATTGATTTATCCGAATATGCGGGCAGAGAAGTTACTATAACATTTGATATGATGACCTGCGGTGAAAACATTACAATTCCTGCCAATATTGTATGTGAAGGAACCACGGGTATTCTTGGTATGGACTTAAATAAAGTTATGGAACTGGAAGAAATCGAACTGACGGATGAGTGGAAGAAATATCAGGTAACTTGCGAAATTCCGGAAGCCTGGACAGAAGCGCCGGTATATTTTGCTTTGGCTTATTTGAAAACTTTCACTACCGGTTATGATAATGGTTTGTGCAGTGTATATTATGATAATTTTGATATAACTGCGAAAGAACTTCCGGAACCAACACCTGAAGTTACCCCTGATCCTACACCGGAAGTAACGCCGGAACCTCCTTATAATCCACCGATATATATTCCAACACCGGAGCCAACTCCGGAACCTACGGAAGTACCAAAGGTAACGGAAACTCCTGTGCCGACACCGGAGGCTGTTTATAATCCGGAAACCTCCTGGACTGCTCCTGCGGTTTATGAGGAAGAAAGCAAGCAGTACGATATTTTTATCGGAACCTCTGCAAAGGATGCTTCTATGGGACGTACCATTAAGAAGGGAGAGACCATTGACCTGAACTTCTATGGTGTAAAAAACTGGAGTAAGGATGCGTATACCTACCGTTGGACAACTTCTGACGAAAGTATAGCAACCGTAAACGGCAGCGGTGTAGTAACCATGCATGATGCGGGTATTGCTATCATCAAGCTGGAACTGGTGAATAAAGAAACCGGTGAAGTAATGAAGGTTGCTCCTGTGGAAGTGGGTGTACCGGCTGCAGAGTACGACGTATTTATCGGAAGTTCTGCAAAGGATGCAGAACTTCGTCGCGGTTTGGAAATCGGAAAGACCGTAGACCTGAATTTCTATGGTGTTAAGGATTGGAAGAAGGATAACTATAAATATGAGTGGTATTCTACAGATGAATCCATTGCAACCGTAGGTCCGAGCGGCGTGGTAACTGCCCATGCGGCAGGTAAGGTGGTAATCCGCCTGAAGCTGAAAGATTTACGCACCGGAGAATATCTGGTAGTAGCTCCGGTAGTACTTGTAATACCGGAACCTGTAAAAGAGCAGTAAAAAAGAAGATAGAATAGAAAAATGCTGTCTGGCCCTTGGGGGTCAGGCAGCATTTTTGATAAACGGATTATTCCTGTTTAAACAACACATTTCTTATCGGCATCAGTGCCGTCATCAATATCATTCCCAGTATTCCGCAGGATATAATTTCTCCGATTCCCACGGTAACAACCAGATACCAGTATGCATCAGCCAGCCCGTAAGCGGTTTTCAGAACCCAGGGCACAATAAAAGCGTTTGCTAAAATTGGCGGAACAGGTACCAGGTATTTCATCCCAGCAACTTTCTTAGCAGTCCTGCCGATAAGTAAAGAACCTACCGCGCCAATCAGCGTTGCCAGCGTGCCGAAAATCACATCTAAAATGGCGGCGCCGGATAATAAATTGAATAGCAGGCAACCGATGGTAAGCCCGGGTATAGCGGATGCAGTAAAATAGGGAAGGATAGTCAGAGCTTCGGAAACACGGATCTGAATGGCGCCGGAAGCCAGGCCCAAAGCGTTGCTGGCAAAGCTTAAGACAACATAGAGTGCCGCAATCATGGCTGCGGTCACCAGTGACATGATGTTAGAGTTCTTTTTCATATTAAATTCTCCTTTAGTTTTGTTTTACGAGTGGAAGGTCTCGAACACTCGGTTTTATGGGATTTTAACGGTTGGAGTATAGCATGTATAATAAATAAATGCAAGTAATTTCTGTATAACCCCTTTCAAACATGGAAATAATAACCACAGCAACAGTTTATTTCCAATGAATTGCAAGGAGGGTAATGATGAATCAACAAAATATATTAGTAAAGAAAAATAATTTTGCAAAATGGAGATTATTGTGGATGTTAATTGCCGCGGCCTGGCTCTTTGTGTTTTTAAAGCTGCTGGTAGGAACTATTTTTGAGAAGAATACGAGTCTGGTGGCGGCATTCTCCGTAACTAATCCGCAGGAAATCAGTGCTACAGTGGAGGTTACGGCAAAGTATCCGTTGAATGATTTGTCGGATAAGAACAAGGTGCTGGTCATGGAAGAAGTGGCAGATGCTATCGGTCTTACCATGGATACGGAGCCGGATATCACGCAAACAGAGCAGCGTCAGGAAATCGGTTTTTCTAAAGACGCAGTTGCTGCAGATACGGAGTTAAAAGTTATTACCTTGACACAGCCTGCGAATCATACAGATGTAATCAATGCTGCGGAGAACGCGGAAACTGTGGCATCTACCTATATTTACACAAAAATCTGCTTAAACCGGTCGCTAGACACGGTGCTTGCATATAAAACGCTGCTGGAAGAAACATTAAAAGACCTTTCCTGCACGGAAATCAGTACTACCATTCAGCTGGTGGGGGATTATGCCGGTTATTTGCCGTTGGAGCGCAGAGATGAGCTTACCGAAGAAATTTTGGATGCCCTGGGCGCTGAGGTGGTATATGAATACCGGGAGCATGACCTCTATACAGTATACGGATATACTGCCGGCATAGACAATTATATAACCGTGGAAAATAAGAAAATTAATGTTCACATTGCCATGAGCCAGAATGAGGAGCATTACCGTACAACGTTATATCTGGCATCTCCGATTTTGCCGGACACGTGGTAAGTTTTCAGTTGCTGTTAAGAGAGATTTCACGAAGATTTCATGGAAAAACAGTTGTAGTTTTTGAAAAAATGCGATACCATATATTATGAGGTAATTTGTTTTGAAAGGACTATAAGTTTGCATGAAATATACAGTTAGAATATTAATTTTACTTGGGATTTTCATCGGCTCCGTTTATTTTTTCGGAAGCAATATGGATGAAGCGATGTTTGGCTCTGTGAAAACGGCAGAAATGTCAGAGGCGGAGCTTCCTACCATAGAGCTCCGAAGTGATGGCGTGATTGTAAACAAGCTGCACGGCTATACTTCTGCCGTTGATATGTTTTCTGTCCGGGAACATCTGGTAGCGGTAGAAGGAGAGCAGACGGTTGAGCTTTTGATTGATGAAAATGAAACCGATGTGCGGAAACTTCATTATGAGGTGCAGGATGTTAATACGAAGACAGAAATTGCAAAAGGAACCATTAATGCCTTTGACAAAGACGCGGATAAGAAGAAAGCCAGAATAAAGATTTCCGGAAAAATGGAATCCGGACAGGAATATGCAGTAGAGCTGATGCTGGTAGATTCCGAGAGCCGGAGAATTTATTACTATTTCCGGGTGAAATATTATGAAAACAGTGAATTCGCGGAAAAGGTGGAATTCATCCGGAATATTTCCGGCTGGGCACGGGAGAAAAATCACAATGCGGTGATTCCTTATCTGGAAAGTACCTACCGGGGAGAGGGGGCTACCTACTCTTATGTGGATATCAAAGACAGTTTTTTCATGGTATGCTGGG
Organism: Lachnospiraceae bacterium; assembly: GCA_017622795.1. Classification (GTDB taxonomy): domain Bacteria; phylum Bacillota; class Clostridia; order Lachnospirales; family Lachnospiraceae; genus SIG299. Next base: position 11,677 of record JAGAQI010000014.1, on the reverse strand, counting down.
GCAATTTGGAGCCAACCCTGTTGACGGAACCGGTGCTTACCATTTCAGAGATTTATTCCAATATTGCGGTCGGTACCCTGGATTATATGGTGGAACTGACCACCGATACCGGTGTGGAACAGTATTATGTACAGGAGAAGTTCCGTGTAATTGCATCCGGAGCATCCAGGCATTTGTTAAACTATGAACGGACCATGGAAGCGGTGTTTAACGAAAAACTTGCCAGCTTGTCCCAAAACCAGTTTAAGCTTGGTGTAACCAATGACACCGGCATAGAGCTTTTAACCAATTCCGATGCCAGCCAGCTGGCTTTTGTGCGGAATAAAGAATTGTGGCACTATAATATGGCGGAAAATACGTTGTCCAAGGTGTTTTCCTTTCGGACAGAAAACGAGGCAGAAACAGGTTTATCCCATGACCAGTACGATGTCCGTATTTTAAAACTGCATGAAAGCGGCGATGTCAGCTTTATGGTATACGGTTATATGGGCAAGGGCGAATACGAAGGAAAAACAGGAATTGTACTATACCGTTATTACCGCGGAGAAGAGCGTATTGAAGAACAGTTATACCTGCCGGTGGGAGAAACTTATCAGAAAATAAAAGAAGAGCTGGGCAGCTTCAGCTATATGAACGATTTAGATGTGTTCTTCTTTATGGTATATAACACCATGTATTCCTACAACCTGATTACCAAAGAGCTTGTAGTGATTGCATACAATGCAGTGGAAGACTCGGTGGCATTTTTCCAGGACAGCGGATATGTGTGCTGGCAGGAGGACGGATATGAGGAAGTAAAGCTTCTCCGGCTGGAAACAGGAGAACAAAAGGTGCTATCTGCCCCGGAGGGAGAGTTTATCCGTATTCTCGGTAAAATTAATGAGAACATCATTTGCGGTTATGGTTTACTTTCTGATTGCATGATTATGGGTGACGGCTCGGTTCTTTATCCGGCATACGAGGTGAAAATTCTCAATGAAAACCTGGAGGAAAAGAAGACGTATCAGAAGGATGGTTATTATGTAGCAGAAGCAGAAGTAACGCCAAATTCCATCCGACTGCGCCGCGTGGAAAAAACTGATAAAGGCGGTTATGAAGAAGCAGAGGACGATTACATTTTAAACAGTATGGAGGTTGAAAAACGTCCGGTAAATCTGAATAAGAGAATTACGGAGAAAATGTTTGCAGAGTATTATATTGATTTGCCGTCCGCTTATGAGATGAAAGAAATCCCGGTACGGCAGACGATACCGTATACCTTAATTTCAGAGGATACCACGGTACGTATTTCAGCATTAGAGAATGTGGCGGAAGAATATATGGTATATTCCTTCGGCTCCATTGTGTCCATCGGTGCCTCCTGTGCTTCTGCAGTACGGCTGGCGGATCGGGCCGACATAGTTGGTACAGTGGTCAATGAAGACGGACGGGTAATTTGGGAACGAGGCGTAAAGTATTCCGCTTTTTACTTGAAGGAGTTGGAAGGACAGTCCATTAAAAAGAGTGAACTTACCAGCCGCCAGGAGGCAGTGCGGATGATGGCGGCTTATCTGGACTTAGAAATTGATGTATCCGGGTTTGGTGAAACCGACGGTGTAAAGGAATTTTTAGAAAGAACCACCGGACGGCGTATGCTGGCCTTAACCGGAGCTACGTTAGATGAAGTGCTTTACTTCGTTTTCCGTGGTGCACCGGTATATGCCATGAAGAGCCGTACGGATGCGGTGGTAATTACGGGCTATAATGCAAGCAGCGTAACGGTTTATGAGCCATCCAACGGAAAATATAAGGTGTATTCTTTAAAGGATGCAGAGAAAATGTTTGAAGAAGCAGGCAATATTTTCATAAGCTATATTGATTAGGAGGACAGACATGAAGTTATTATCGGTAGCAATTCCTTGCTATAATTCGGAAAACTATATGCGCCATGCCGTAGAAACTTTACTGGTTGGCGGCGAAGACGTTGAAATCATTATTGTAGATGACGGTTCTTCTGACCGGACCTATGAAATCGGGCTGGAGCTGGAAGCAGCTCATCCCGGTATTGTAAAGGTGGTACATCAGGAAAATGCCGGACATGGCGGGGCTGTAAATACAGGTTTAACGGAAGCCAGCGGTCTTTACTTTAAAGTAGTCGACAGTGATGACTGGGTAAAGGAAGAGGCATTTTTAGAGGCGCTGGATACGTTAAAGAACTTAATCCATGAGGGTGTCAACCTGGATATGTTTATTTGCAATTATGTGTATGAAAAGGTAGGAGAAAAGAAGAAAAAGGTAATTCACTACCGCAACTGTATGCCGCAGGACTGTGTGTTTACCTGGGACGATGTGTCCCACTTCCGTACCGGACAGTTTATTCTCATGCACTCTGTGATTTACCGGACAAAGCTTCTCAGGGATTGTGGATTAGAGTTGCCGAAACATACCTTTTATGTGGATAACATTTATGTGTATCAGCCTTTGCCGCAGGTGAAGACCATGTATTATAAAGACTTAAACCTTTACCGTTATTTTATCGGCCGGGAGGACCAGTCCGTAAATGAAAACAATATGATGAAGCGCATTGACCAACAGCTTCTGGTAACCCGCACCATCATTGACTTACACGATCTCAGTAAAATTAAAAACCGTCATCTGCGCAGTTACATGACCAAGTATCTGATGATTATGATGACCATTTCTTCTGTATTTCTGATAAAAATCGGTACAGAGGAGGCGCTTCAGAAGAAGGAAGAGCTTTGGAACTATCTGGAAAGTAAAAATAAAAAGATGTACCGCGACATCAGCAGAACTGTACTCGGTACATCTTCGAAAACCCACAGCCGTCCGGGCCGTGAAGTAGTAAAAGCAGGTTATGAAATTGCAAGAAAACTGTTTCACTTTAATTAGTAAAAGGTGCTGTTAGCTTTTCTGAACTGTTCCGGAATCTGCTCTAATTTCGGAAGATACGCAGGCAGATACATAACGGCGGAAAGCACCAGTCCCCAGAAAACATCAACAATGGAGTGCTGTTTTAAACATACCGTTGAGAGACAGATGGATATTGTCAGCAACAGTGCGCCTATTCGAATTACCTTTTTGTTTTGTAAGGCGTCACTCTTAAAGATGGCAATGCAGCAGCCCACGGAATTAAAGGTATGAATGCTTGGGCATACATTAGTGGACGTGTCCGTAGTGTAAAGCCCTGCCAACATCCGGGTGAAAATATTTTCCCGGCCAAGGGTTGCTAAATCCGGACGGAGATTCTGACCGTTCGGCCAAATGTAATATACCAGCAGGCAGATGGTCATGCCGGTAAATAAAAACAGACACAACCGGGTAAAATCCCTCTTGTTGGTGAAAAAGAAATAGGCAAAGGTGGCAGCTACATAAGCAAACCACAAAAAATAAGGAATAACGAACCATTCGCAAAAAGGGATGTATTGGTCCAGTTCGGATTCGATTATATGGTAATTGGTATCTCTTTGTTCCAGCCCGAAGAAACAAAATAAGTAAAAGGGCAAATACAAAATGGCGATGGCATGACTATATTTTTTTAGAAATGCTTTCATAAAGCAGCTCCTTTCCGTCAATAAACACGATGGAAAGGAGTATAACACCAATTTTTTTAAAATGCAATTTGAATCCGTGATTTTTAAGGAAAAATTAATGTTTGAAAGAGAGAAGGAGGAAGATTCTATGGCAAAGAGAGTATTTTTGATTGTACTTGACAGTGTGGGCATCGGTGAAATGCCGGATTCCGCAGAATATGGGGATGCAGGCAGCAATACCGTCCGTTCCTGTGCAAAAAGCGTACATTTTTCCATGCCGAATATGGAACGTTACGGATTGTTTGAGTTAGAGGGAATCAGAGATTTAAAGAAGACCTGCACCTTACCGTGGGGGGCCTGTCTCCGTATGGCGGAAGCGTCCAAGGGCAAGGATACCACCATTGGCCATTGGGAAATCTCCGGTATTGAATCGGAGCGTCCGTTACCGACCTTTCCAAATGGTTTTCCGGAAGAGTTAATTAAGGCGTTTGAAGAAAAGACCGGAAGAAAGGTTATCTGCAATAAGCCGTATTCCGGTACGGAAGTAATTAAGGATTACGGCAAGGAAAGCGTGGAAACCGGTGCACTGATTGTGTATACCTCTGCGGACAGTGTGTTCCAGATTGCGGCGCATGAGGCGGTGGTGCCGATTGAGGAACTGTACCGCTATTGTGAAATTGCAAGAGAGCTTTGCGTGGGAGAATATGGCGTGGGCCGTGTCATTGCCCGTCCGTTTGAAGGAGAGCATCCGTATACCAGAACCTCCCGCCGTCACGACTATTCCGTGGTTCCGCCAAAGAAGACCATGCTAAACTATATTTCCGAACAGGGCAAAGAGGTATGGGCCGTCGGAAAGATTAACGATATTTTTGTGGGCAGCGGCATTACAAGAAGTGTCCGCACGGTAAATAATGAAGACGGTATCAACAAGACACTGGAATGGATGAAGGAAGAGTTTGAAGGTCTGTGCTTTGTAAATCTGGTGGATTTTGATATGACCTATGGCCACAGAAACGATGTGGACGGTTATGCAAAGGCGTTGTCCTATTTCGATGAAAGACTGCCGGAGTTGGTGGCAGAACTGAAAAAGGATGATTTGCTGATTATTACTGCAGACCATGGCTGTGACCCGGGAACTCCGTCTACGGATCATTCCCGTGAGCATGTGCCGGTAATCGTTATCGGTAAAAAGGTATGGCCGGGCCATAAGGGAACCCGTTACAGCTTTTCCGATACCGGAAAAACCATTATGGAATATTTAGGAGTAACCGGTGAAATTGCGGGAGAAAGCTATTTGAAGGAAATTGTGAGATAAAGAAGGATAAAAAAGACCGTGATGCTGTAGTTAGCATCACGGCCTTTTTTGCTTTGTATACGAATAGGGGAGATTTCTTAATTTTATTTTTGTTCCTTGGGGGAATCGAAGGTAGTAATTGACTTATTAGATAAAACATTGATAGGAAAATATGAGCAACTGGAATTAAACATAGGACAGTACAGCAGCTGTAAAATCAATTCAACCTGCGGAATGTGTGATTTAAACCAGCCGCTGTTTGAATTTGATGTACCGGATTATTTTAAATATCCGGAGAAGACCCGTTTATAGCAAGGGACTTCCCGACGGATATTGATTTTTATAACCATGACCGGTTATTGGGCAGATACACAACTCCCGGAGAATTTGCCGAGCACAAAGGAAAGTTTACTCCGGAATGGTGGTATTACGGACAGTACGGAGAGCAGATTAACATAAGTATTACCGAAACAGGAACCTGCATCAATGGTCTGGAAACGTCTGCTTATACCATTTCCGATGTTCTGCAGGATGCAGAGGAAGAAGGATTTATCAAGTTTAAAATATCCTGTGAGGATCATTCTGCAACGAAAGGCGGTATAACCCTGTTCGGAAAGCGCTTTGGTGATTATCCTCAGGGAATTGTTATGAAAGTGTTTTATGAATAATGGTCCAAAGTTCTTTCGGGGACTGGGAAAACTGTTGTTTAAATGCGCGATAAAAGGTGGTATAGTCATGGAATCCGCAACGGGTATAGAGTTCCGTAGGCTGTACCCCTTTTTGGATATATTCTTTAGCCAGATACAGGCGCTTCAACCGGATGTATTGCCCGGCAGTGGTGCCCACATTGGTTTTAAACAGTCTGTTTAAGTGGGTTTTGCTGAGATAAAACTTGTCGGCCAGGTGTTCCAGGGAGAGGTCCTGAGAAAGGTCTGCATTAATATAGCGGCAGATTTCTGCTACGATATTGTGCCCGCTTCCGGCGGAGGAAAGGGAAAGCACGGAGAAATTGCGATTCAACTCCTGCAGCAAAGGTAGCAGATAGCATAGTTTTTCTGCCTTATCGGTGGAACTACAGATGGCCTGTAAAAGCTCCTGCCAGTGGTTCTCGGGAAATTCCTTGGCGGAATAGTGGTTGTATTCTCCTAAGGAGCGCTTATCAAACATATCCAGCAGGGCCAGGTTTCCGGTTTCAGCCAACAGTTCTGTAATATCAAAATTTACATACATTCGCCGGTAGGTTCCTTCGCCACGGATGCTGTTAATGTGAAGCTCACCACGGCGCATCAGCATAACATCCCCTTTGCGTAACCGGTACTTGTTTCCTTCCACCAGATAATCCGCTTTTCCTTCTAAGAAAAGATAAATTTCGTAGACATCATGACTGTGCATGACAGCGTTGCCGATTTCCGGGGATTCGGTTGTCATCTGCGCACTTGAAATAGTATAATTCATGAATCAGTCCTCCTTAGACTTAGCATAAGCGAAAATGTTTATTTTTGCAATATAAATATGTGTTTTATTGTAATTGTAATTAAAAATATACATTGTATACTGGAAGTATCACAAGGAGAATGGGTAACACCGGAAAGGTAGGAAATTTATGAAAACTATGAATGTATATGCGTTTGCGGATGAAGCATCCGGAAGCATTGACAAGCAGATTATTGCCATGAAGCGCAATGGTTTACAGGGGTTGGAAATCCGTAATGTAGACGGCACAAATGTATCGGATATCACATTGGAAAAGGCTAAGGAAGTGCATGAAAAAATGGAGGCAGCAGGACTTAAGGTTTGGTCCATTGGTTCTCCTATCGGAAAAATCGGTATCGGTGATGATTTTGAAGCTCACCTGAAAAAGTTCAAACACACGTTAGAAGTTGCCAAAGTATTGGAATGTAACAACATCCGCCTGTTTTCTTTCTTTATGCCGGGCAATGAAGAACCGGAAAAGTATCATGACGAGGTAATCCGCCGGTTAAAGGCAATGGTAGAGGAGGCAAAGGACAGCGGCATTGATTTATGCCACGAAAACGAAAAGGATATTTACGGTGACGTTGCAAAGCGTTGCCTGGAGATTCATAAAGAGGTACCGGAGCTGAAAGGCATTTTTGACCCGGCGAACTTTATCCAGTGCGGCCAGGATACCTTAGAGGCATGGGAAATGCTCCATCCGTACATCAAGTACTTACATATTAAGGATGCCAAGGCAAGCGGCATGGTAGTGCCTGCGGGAGCCGGTATCGGAAATTTACAGAAAATTGTGGATGCGTTCTATGCACAGGGTGGAAGAAACGTAACCATCGAGCCACACCTTACTGTGTTCGAGGGACTTCGTGAATTAGAAGCAAAGGACAGGGAACTGCAGGTTGCGGAATATAAATATCCGGATGCGGATACGGCATTTGATGTGGCATGTAATGCGTTAAAGGCGCTGTTATAGAGAATAATTAAAGGAGAAGTATCATGGGAAAAATTAAATTAGGTATTATCGGTATCGGTAACATGGGTTCTAATTATGCAACCAAGGTAACAAACGGCGAATGTCCGGACTTTGAACTGGTGGCTGTAGCAGATATCAGTCCAAAGCGTCAGAATTGGGCAAAGGAAAATTTAAATGAAAGTGTAAAGATTTTTACCACCGCGGAAGAAATGTTAGACAGCGGTATGTTAGATGCCTGCATGGTAGAAACACCGCACTATGACCATCCACACTATGCTATCGAATGCATCAAGCGCGGCATACACGTAATGATTGATAAGCCGGCAGGCGTTTATACCAAGCAGATCCGTGAAATGAATGAGTGTGCAGCTGCCCATCCGGAAGTAAAGTTTGGTGTAATGTTCAATCAGAGAACCAACTGTGTATACAGAAAGATGAGAGAACTGGTTCAGTCCGGTAAGTACGGTAACATCCGCAGAACCAACTGGATTATTACTGACTGGTACCGTCCGCAGGTATATTATGATTCCGGCAGCTGGAGAGCTACCTGGGCAGGCGAAGGCGGCGGTGTTTTATTAAACCAGAGCCCTCACCAGTTAGATATGTGGCAGTGGATTTGCGGCATGCCAAAGAAGGTGTATGCCAACATGAAGTTTGGCCAGTGGCACGATATTGAGGTAGAAGATGATGTAACCTGCTTCGTGGAATATGAAAACGGCGCAACCGGTACCTTTATCACCACCACCGGCGATGCCTGCGGAAGCAACCGTTTTGAGGTTCAGATGGACAAGGCAAAGCTTCTGGTAGAGCACAACAGACTGCATGTTTGGGAGTTTGAAATGTCAGAGCCTGAATTTACCAAGACCTGTACTTCTCCGTTCGGTTATCCGAAGACAGAGGAATATGACCCTGAGACAGACGGCGAAAATCCGCAGCATGTAGGTGTGATCAATGCCTGGGGTAAGGCAATCTTAGAAGGAACCCCGATGGTGGCAGACGGTGCAGAAGGCATTAACGGTGTTATGCTTTCCAACGCCATGCATTTATCCGCATTTACCGGAAAGATTGTGGAGCTTCCTTTTGATGAAGATTTATATTACGAGGAGCTTCAGAAGAGAGTGCAGGCTTCCAAGAAAAAGGATAACGTGGTAGAAATTACGGCGAAGATGGATCAGAGCTGGAGAAGATAAACAGTAAAAAAATAACAGCGGGCATGAAGTGATTCGTGCCTGCTGTTTGTTTTTGTATAAGGGTATTTCAGAAAACAAAAAACTCAGCAGATTCTGCTGAGTTAAGAGCAGGGCTACAAGGATTCGAACCTTGAGATGACGGAGTCAGAGTCCGTTGCCTTACCGTTTGGCGATAGCCCTATGTATTTAGTATGTCCTCGACACGAATGATATTATACGACATGAATTCAAAAATTGCAAGTACTTTTTGGAAAAATTACAAAAATTTTTTTAGAAAGTTTTTTATAGCAATATTTGAGAAGTAAGTAGCCGTTTATCTCGTTGACAGGGTAGAAAAATCGCGATAAAATTAATATAATTCAGGCGGTATTTTTTTCAGCCGGTTTGAAGTACAGTTATTATAGAGAAATTTTCTCAAAAGAAACTCGCATGAGAAAAATTTTAAGGAGGGTTTTACAATGAACAATGTACCAAAAATGAAAATCGGTATCGTTGCAGTAAGCCGTGACTGTTTCCCAGAGTCCCTGGCTGTAAACAGAAGAAAGGCACTTGTAGCAGCATACGCTGCAAAGTATGATGCAGCAGACATTTATGAGTGTCCTGTTTGTATCGTAGAAAGTGAAATACATATGCAGCAGGCATTAGAAGACATCAAGGCAGCAGGTTGTAACGCACTTTGCGTATACCTTGGTAACTTCGGTCCTGAAATTTCCGAGACCATGCTCGCAGAAAAGTTCGACGGTCCTAAGATGTTTGTGGCAGCAGCAGAAGAATCCCAGGCTGACTTACTTGACGGCCGTGGCGATGCATACTGCGGTATGTTAAACGCAAGCTACAACCTTGCACTCCGTAACGTAAAGGCATACATCCCAGAGTATCCTGTAGGTACTGCGGAAGAATGTGCAGATATGATTAACGAGTTCCTTCCGATTGCAAGAGCAATCTACGGCCTCGCTAACTTAAAGATTTTCTCCTTCGGTCCAAGACCAAAGAACTTCTTCGCATGTAACGCTCCTATCAAGCAGCTTTACAACCTTGGCGTAGAAATCGAAGAAAACTCCGAGCTCGACCTGTTCGAAGCGTTCAACAATCATGCAGGTGACCCAAGAATTAAGGAAGTTGCTGCAGACATGGCTAAGGAACTTGGCGCAGGCAACAAGAAGCCTGAAGTTCTTGAAAAGCTTGCTCAGTACGAAATCACACTTCTTGACTGGGTAGAAGCTAACAAGGGCAGCCGTCAGTTCGTTGCTATCGCCGGTAAGTGCTGGCCTGCATTCCAGACTCAGTTCGGTTTCGTACCATGTTACGTAAACAGCCGTCTCACAGGCCGCGGTATTCCTGTATCCTGTGAAGTAGATATCTACGGCGTACTTTCCGAGTTCATCGGTACTTGCGTAAGTGAAGATGCAGTTACCTTACTTGATATCAATAACTCCGTTCCTGCAGATATGTACAAGGAATCCATCGAAGGCAAGTTCCCATATACACATAAGGATACCTTTATGGGCTTCCACTGCGGTAACACATGCTCCAGCAAGCTTGCTTTCTGTGAGATGAAGTACCAGAAGATCATGGCAAGAAATCTTCCTATCGAAGTTACCAACGGAACGTTGGAAGGCGATATTCTTCCTGGCGATATCACATTCTTCCGTCTGCAGTCCACCTCTGATAACATCCTTCGTGCATATGTTGCAGAGGGTGAAGTTCTTGACGTAAGAACTAAGTCCTTCGGTGCTATCGGTGTATTTGCAATCAAGGAAATGGGTCGCTTCTACCGTCACGTACTGGTTGAGAAGAATTATCCTCACCACGGTGCAGTTGCATTCGGTCACTTCGGAAAGTCCATTTTCGAAGTTCTTAAGTACATCGGCGTGGCTTACGACGAAATCGGCTACAACCAGCCAAAGAGCCTGCCATACCCATCTGAGAATCCTTTCGCGTAAACTACATATGGATTTTAGCGCCCCAGATTCGTCTGGGGCGTTTCCTTTTATTGTCGCAGAAAGGTGCAGATTTTTCTCTTCGCTTCAAGCTTCGGATATATGATTTTCTTGCATATTCTGCAGGGCGGTTTTTATGTGCCACGCAACCGGCATGGATTCGCCATCCGTGGCTCAGCTATGCCTTTCGCAGACGTCTTGTCTGCGAATTGCTGGAAGCTTGGCAGAATATGAGAAAATCTATACATCCTACGCAAGCCGCTCCGAGAAAAGTCTGCGCCTTTCTGCGAGGGTTTAAAAGAAAACGCCCGGAAAACATGGGGCGCAAAAATCGTAGTATATGGCTTGCGGAAAGGATTCCTGATGGGTATGGCTGAATAGAGAGGAATGGGATGTGGCGAAAAGTTATTGTCAGAAGGCAGGGATATGATATATAATAAAGCTGTGACGAGTTTTCTTTCGGGAAGTGCAACGGAAAGGAGAGTACGTGCCCGAAATTAGTAGATTTTATGGAATTATCATTAAGATGTTCTTTAAACCAAAAGAACATGAGCCAAGTCACATACATGCGTTGTATGGGGAGTATGTTGGTATCTTCGATTTAAGAACAATGGAAATGACAGAAGGCGACATGCCTATAAAAGCACAAGGACTGATAAAAGAATGGCTTAGTCGTAATCAACAGGCTTTGTTGCAGATGTGGGATAGCCAGAAACTGAGAAAATTGCCACCTCTATAAGTGTGGCAGAAAGGAGACTTTAGTATGATTCCAAGAATAAAGAGTGTAACTGTATCAGAAAATTATCATCTGCATGTGATTTTTGATGATGGGAAAGATTGCATGTACGATATGAATGAAGACATACGCACATTGGAAGGATATTCTGCTTTGAAGGAAATTCCGGGGTTGTTTGACTTGGTTCAATTGGATGAAAGTAGAACCTGTGTATTTTGGAATGATTATATTGATCTCCCAAGTGATATAATTTATGAATATGCGCGAATAAGCAAAGGTCAATAGTAAAAAGCGTCTTGCGGAACTTTATGTTCCGGCAGGACGTTTTTTTACTATTGACCGTGCAACTGCGACTAAAGCAAATCTTGCTAATGTATGTCAAGTAGTTTCAGATAAAAATATAAAAGGTCAAATCTCTAAAAAAGGGTAAATTTAATAAACCCACAGGTTGTGGATTTGAAGAAAATATATAATAATAAATATAGATTTACTGTTCGAGTTCCATCACTCGTGCATAGTAAATTCGGAGAAACTTATTTACACC
>JAGAQI010000143.1 GCA_017622795.1 Lachnospiraceae bacterium | reverse complement strand
TATGCTTATTAAAGTGCGTCAAAAAAATCCGGGATATCCTCGTCAAATGAGAGTATCCCGGATTTTTATCCACAAAAAGAAGGAGCATCGCTCCATAAGATGATTTCTTTTTAGAAATCACTTATTTTGCGACACTCCCTTCATTTCATTATTTTACTACAATGTTAATGATCTTTCCTTTTACATAAATCTCTTTGACGATATTTTTACCATCAATCGCAGACTGTACGGAAGGAAGCGCTTTTGCTTTTGCAATTGCGGAATCGCTTTCTTCGTCCACTCCGATTTCAACGGTACCTTTTACCTTACCGTTAATCTGGACACCGATTACAACGGTATCTTCCTTCAGTGCTGCTTCATCATAGGTCGGCCACTGCTCGTATGCAATGGTATCGTCATGACCTAAAATCTGCCAAAGCTCCTCGCCCACATGAGGACAGATACAAGAGAACATCTTTACAAAGCCCTCTGCGTATTCCTTCGGACACTTCTCAGCCTTATATGCTGCATTCATGAAAATCATCATCTGGCTGATGGCTGTATTAAAGCCAAGCTCTTCAAAGTCAGAAGTCACTTTTTTCACGGTCTGGTGATATACCTTGGTCAGTGTGTCATCCTTTTCCGTAGTGATTTTGTCTTCGTTGGTAAAGTATGCCCACACGCGGTTAATAAATCTTCTGGAACCTTCCACACCCTGCGGATTCCAAGGTTTGGAAACCTCTAATGGTCCCATGAACATTTCATATAATCTCAAGGTATCTGCACCAAAATCATTTACTACATCACTTGGATTTACTACAAACTCAGGGAAACGTTTACCCATCTTGATACCGTTTTCACCAAGAATCATACCCTGATGAACGAGCTTCTGGAATGGCTCTTTTACAGGAGACAGACCCTTATCATAAAGGAAACGGTTCCAAATTCTGGAGTACATCAAATGTCCGACCGCATGCTCCGGACCACCAATATAAAGGTCAACCGGAAGCCAGTGCTTCAAAAGCTCCTGATTTGCAAACTCTTTGTCATTATGAGGATCAATATATCTCATGTAATACCAGCTTGAGCCTGCACTTCCGGGCATAGTCGAAGTCTCGCGGACACCTTTTATGCCGTTGTTGTCATATTGTTTCCACTCTGTGGCATTTTCCAAAGGAGCTTTTCCGTTCTTGCCCTTGTAATCCTCCAATTCCGGAAGTACCAAAGGAAGCTCCGCATCGTCCAGTACGTGAATCTGACCATCCTCGCCGTGAACCACCGGAACCGGCTCGCCCCAGTAACGCTGACGGGCAAAAATCCACTCACGGAAGTGGTAGTTTACCGTTCTGCGGGCAACACCCTGCTTCTCTAACTTGACAGTAATTGCCTCTTTTGCTTCTTCTACTGTAAGACCTGTAAACTCTTCGGAATTCATCAGCTTGCAGCCCTTGCCAAGGTACTCGCCCTTTTCAAAAGCCTTCTCGCTTACATCTCCGCCATCAATGACCTGAACCATAGGAATATTGTGCGCGATGGCATATTCAAAGTCACGCTGGTCATGGGAAGGAACCGCCATAACCGCACCTGTTCCGTAGCTTGCCAGAACGAAATCACCGATATACAGAGGAACCTCCTTACCGTTTACAGGGTTAATTGCATAAAGTCCCTCCAGCGGGCAACCGGACTTTGTCTTATTTAACTCTGTACGGTCCATATCATTTTTCTTTATTGTTTCATCAATATATGCCTGCACCTGTTCCGGATTCTGCACACGTGGCATCAAATCCTTCACAATCTGTCCGTCCGGAGCAAGTACCATGAAGGTAATACCGTAAATGGTCTCAATACATGTCGTATAGATGGAGAATTTTCCGCCGCCTACGATTTCAAAATCAACCTCAACACCTTCTGATTTACCAATCCAGTGTCTCTGGATATCCTTGGTAGATTCCGGCCAATCAATTTCCTCAAGACCTTCCAGCAGTTTCTCTGCAAAAGCCGGCTGATTGATGACCCACTGCTTCATATTCTTACGGATAACCGGATAACCGCCACGCTCAGACTTACCGTCAATAACCTCATCATTGGAAAGTACGGTTCCCAGCTCCTCACACCAGTTTACAGGCATGTCCACATATTTTGCATAGCCATCCAGATAGAGCTGTTTAAAGATCCACTGAGTCCATTTGTAAAACTCCGGATCGCTGGTTGCAATTACCTTGCTCCAGTCATAGTCAAAACCAAGCTCCTTTAACTGACCGGAGAAGGTTTCGATATTTTCCTGTGTAAAGCCATTTGGGTGATTACCTGTGCTTACCGCATACTGTTCTGCCGGAAGACCAAAGGAATCATAGCCCATCGGATGCAGTACATTGTAACCCTGCATACGTTTCATACGCGACATAATGTCAGTTGCAGTATATCCTTCCGGATGTCCTGCATGCAGACCGACACCTGAAGGGTACGGGAACATATCCAGCGCATAGTATTTCGGTTTACTGAAATCCCATACATCTGTCTTAAAGGTTTCGTTCTCCGCCCAATAGGTTTGCCATTTCTTTTCAATCTCTTTTGGATTATAAACTCTTTCCATGTTAAAACCTCTTTCTTTGTACAATAAAAGCCCTTTCGCAATAGAGACGAAAGGGCTTGTTTTCCGTGGTACCACTCTAATTCACAAGGTTTTTTACAAAAATCACCTGTGCACTTCTTTCACCTGTAACGGGGTGAGACCGCTTACAATTACTCCGCTTGTTTCACTGCAAGGACTCAAAGGCGAGTTCAGACTTTTGCACTACCGGCTCACACCAAACGCCGGCTCTCTGAAAGCTTGGAAGCCCTACTACTCCTTCTCATAGTCTTTTCTACTATACATTTGTTTATTTTAGCCGCTCCGCGGGGGTCTGTCAAGACAAAAAGCGGATGTTGTTTCATGAAGGTATGTTATTTTTTTACATTTTATAGTATGATTTTTATTAATGGAGGTTATATGCGATGAAGGATAAAATGCCGATACATACAAATGCAAAAGAAAACTCAATATTATACAAAATCTTTGTAACTTTATCTATTATGATATGTCTGTTTCTATTTCCTTCTATAAATACAAAGATTTCTGAACATAAAAATCAAATAGCCATTTTGGTTTGGTCTGTTTTCGTTATATACATTGCTATGCTGATTATACTGATTGTAAGAAAAACCAATCACAGAGTAGTTTATTATCCGTTATCCTTATTTACTTTGATAGCTTTAATTTTTAACGTAGGTGTTATATATATAGGAGAAGCTATACTTTGGTATTTACTTGCCCTGTCTTACCCACTCATCGGACTTATGCTTGTTTTAGGATTCATAGGACATCACCTGGACCATAATAGCTTAACAAAGAAAAAGCTTGGTACCGTTTTAGGTTCTTTTTTGGCAATTATAGCACTGATGTTGTTGATGAGTTCCGTATCGTATTTTATACAAAATTTCGGACAAAAAAAGTCAGTTGTATTATATGAGGAGTATGAAAAAACAAAGAATGAAATAGTGGAACAATTTAACGATTTGCTGGATAATAATTTGGTTTGTGTATATGAAATAGAGTTTAATGAAGATTGTAGTAAAATTATAGCTATAGAATTATTGATTACATCTGAAAATGTTCCTAATCAAGAAATAGATTTTTGTAACAAAATAATAGAGTCCTATCATAGTATTCAGGGATTGTTGAGTACATATCATTATAATGATAATATCATTCATTTTGAATTTACAAATAAAAATCCATTCGCTAAACCAGAGTCTACTTTTTACCAAAAGAGCGGATATATAAGTGAAGAAGAAAACTTCTATTATATATATTTAAATCCATCTCCATTGGAATTCAACAAATAAAGATGATTTTCTTTGAATCTACGAGGCAGATCCGTGCTTTGATTATATATAAAAAAGAACATCCACCGGATGTTCTTTTTCATTTAACCTAAGAGCGCGAGACGGGACTCGAACCCGCGGCCCCGACCTTGGCAAGGTCGTGCTCCACCAACTGAGCCACTCGCGCATATTTAATTGTATCCGCATCACGCTTCTGCGTTCTGCGTAAGAGCGGGTGATGGGAATCGAACCCACGTATCCAGCTTGGAAGGCTGGTGTTCTACCATTGAACTACACCCGCGTATTTGGGATGAAAACCAAGTGCCCAGAACCGGAATCGAACCGGTGACACGAGGATTTTCAGTCCT
>JAGAQI010000142.1 GCA_017622795.1 Lachnospiraceae bacterium | reverse complement strand
GATGTAGTTGATGAAATCCTGTGCCACATCGCTTAAGCCTTCCTTTACCGCAATGTTAAACGGACGGTAAATGCTGTAGGAACCGTTCTTGATATTTTCTACACTTGCGGTTACGCCATCGATTTGTACTGCCTTCACTGTGTCGTTCAGGGAGCCGAGGGAGATGTAACCGATGGCGTGTAAATCAGATTCCACGGTGGTCATCATAACCGAAGTGCTGTTGGTGATGCTTGCCGCATCAGTGGTATAATCAATTTTCTTACCTTCTTCATTCTTCTTTTCGATTCCGAACAGCTCAATGAATGCACCTCTGGTACCGGAACCGTCTTCTCTTGTAATAATGGAAATTTCTTCGTCTGCATTAAATCCGTTGCTGCCGCCACAGCCAATCATGCCCACTGCTAATGTGAGTGCGGTAAGTACTGATAACAATTTCTTTTTCATAAAATAAATCCTCCTTAAACTTTCGAAGACACGTCGCTTGTCTTCCATATTTTTTCTATGTTCTGTCTACATTTGCTAGGATAACCGTTTTATGTAAAGACTAAAACCGGCATTTTGTAAAGGAACCGTAAAAACAAAATGTAATACCCCTTTTATCCGACATTATTTTACTTTTACACCCAGCGGTTTCACCACAAATATCTTTTCAGTTTCCTTATGTACCAGCACAAGACTAATATATGCTTCTCCATTACCTGCCGCTGCAACTACACCGTACTTATTTACTGTAGCCACCGTTTCATCCGAAGACATCCAGACCGCTTCATAGGCTTCTTTTACCCAGTTTGTCACGCCATAGAAGTTAATATCTACTGTTTCACCAATGGACATTACCTGATTTTCTCCTGCATCTGCCCAAGAGGTTCCGAGTAAAATCACATTCTCTTCTACCGCTTCCACAATGTATGCTGCCACCGTACCACTTACTTCAAAAGCAGTTAACAGCAGTGCTTTTCCGCTCGGAGAATCTTTTTTACTTATAAAATACATTCCCTCCGGTGCCACATCTCCGGTAAGGTAACTATCCGGAGCGTTCTCCATATCAATTACAGATGGATCCTCGGAAAAATCACGAGTGTTGATATAATTGCTATATGTAATATATTCCGGATTCGTGATATCATATACCATGATTCCGCCAATGCGTTCTAATGCTACAAAAGCATAGGTTCTTCCGTCCACTTCACCTACCACAACACTTTCCGGTTCCGGACCTTTTTTCTGGGAACGGCTGTCATATTCATTGTCATCGTTAGAGCAGTTAAAATATTCCGGCACATATGCTGCTGTCAAACGTTCAAAATCATTACCGCTGTCAAACACCTGTGTTAAACCGTCTTCTTCCACACGATATACAGAGAAGGAGCGTCCGCCATACATTACATTTTTTCCTTCCGGCATACCATCCGTTACTTCCGCATCTATAACACGTACCTTTGCCGCTTCCATACCATCCGTCGAAATCAATGTTTCCTTACTCTCGTTACAGTATTCCGTTGCATCACTGCCCCATTCTCTGGCATCACCTTCATTGGCAGTAAGAAGATAGGTTGCATCTTCAGTTTCATACACCGCAATTCCATCCGGCATATACGCTGAAACCGTATCTGCATAGGTTTTTGCTTCATATATTCCATCACTAACTAAATCCAGTGCATTTTCCTTGAGACTCAAATCTTTAAATCCAAGAGAATACACGCCGCTAAATGTCATACTTACAAGATCCAGTACTGCAATGGCATTATTTTCCTGTAAAGCAATCAAAGCGGTTTCATTGGTTGTTGCAATGTATTCCGGCTCAAAATCAATCGACGGAAGATTATCCTTTACCATCAAAATGCCGTCTGCCATAAGGGCTTCCTTCTCAGCGTCAAATTTCTCAAAGCCAAGAGTGAGTACAGAGCTTTCCTCTATATGTTCCGCATTCAAAAGAATTACGGTTACAGAACCTGCCGGGTCCGTTACCCCTTCTCCAAAACCCATTCTTGGTTCACCTTCGTTTGCCACAAGTATCTTACTTCCATCCGGTGTAAAAGTTACCATATCCGGCTGGCAGCCCGCTTCGAACACGGCGATTAGGGCACCTTCCGTTGATAACAACGCTACCCGGCCCGGCTGGTCATAAGCGTCTGCCTGCAGTGCCACTGCTACAATTCCCATTTCAGAATTTACTGCCACTGAAGTCATATCACCATAGATAAACTCCCGGTCACTGTTTTCCACCATTGCACAAATATCTAAGCTTGTTGCTTCTATGTTATTTAAAATTCTTCCGTCCTCTGCCAAAGTTAAAATATCCAGCTTTCCTGTAGCTCCGTTTACTACCCATGCTTTCTGATTTTTTGCATCATAGGAAACGATTTCTGCTACACCACCATCCATATTAGAGTAGCCGGAAACATAACTGCCTGCTTTTCTCATATTTACTTCCACACCATTTTCATAACCGGTCGTTTTCACATATTGTGCCGCCTCTGCCGAAACTGCTCGATGAAGACTTCCGACTAACATTCCTGTTACAAGCATACCTGCTACTGCTTTACTTACTGCTTTGTTCCATTTTTTCATTGTTTTTTCTCCTTTTTCTGATTTACAGCGTCATCTTATCTTCCTTTTGTAAAATGCAAAATACAGCATCGGTAAAATCAGAGAAAAAACTGGATAAAGCCAAAAAAGAAAGACAGCTGCCAATTTTGACATCTGTCTGTTCTACATTCTACTCCTTCACAATCAGCGTTGTTAACGCTTTTTTCTGCCCTTCTGTCGGCAGCTTCAATTTTCCGTTTTTCAAAAGTGCCACCATACCGTGCAGTAAAAATAGTCCATCGGTATGGAATACGAACTGCAGGTCATATTCCCTGATTTTTCGCAAATGTGCCGGAATCGTCTTTAACACTGCTTCCGCATAAGGAGCCTTCAACGCCTGAAATTTTTCCTGATGCTTTTCTTTTAAACGCTCTCCGATGGCTAATAATCTATCCCTGATGTCCTCATGATCCAAAATCACAATCTGCCATGCCGACTTGAACATTCCATCATAATCACCGTTAGTCTTCACATACCCCCGTTCTGCCAGCCATGTATATTCATCCTTGGAAAGCTCTCCTTCCTTTTCCCTTTCATAAAGAGAAAGCACACGTCGGGCATCGTCCCCATACTGAAAACCCTGAAATACTCCCCGGTCGGACCATTCACTATCAATCTGCCAGAGAATATACCTGCCGTTACCATTCCACAGCGGACCGCAAAACTGTTTCATTTCCACATAATCTTCCGGCAGCTTCAGATTATCCGGCAGAACCGTTGCCTGATAAATATATTGGGAACCATCCGGACGAATGGTAGCTGCTTCTTCAAAAGAAATACTTCTGTCACGAAGCTTTTCCCCCGAGCACGCAGTAATATAAGGAATCAGGGTCCACAGCAGAAAATTTTTGTCAGCCTTGGGATTTTCCTCTAAAGAAACCGGATTATCACTTTGTGCACACCAAATCGCTTCATCTTCTAAAATGCCGGAGGACATCACCTCATCATACAAATCATTAGCAAAGGTACCTGCTGCTTCCTTGTACATCGCATCCACCATCCTCATCACTTCTTCCGTTGGTTCATCGATAATAAAATCCGCGATATATTTTTCTTTCTGCAATTTTAAGAAACCGTATTCCTCTAAAAATTCCACCTCCGGTTCCACATACACCGGAGACACCCCCAGGGCATCTGCAATCTCGTTAACAGACATTGCCCGATTTCTTACACAATAGCAGATATTCTGCGGCAATGGAGAGCGAAAAATCTCCTCCGGGGATTTTTCGCAAATGGAACCGTTAATTGCAGAATAATCAAATGTAATCGGGTTAAATTTCAGTTCACTTGTCTTTCTCATCGTATCCATACCTCGTTTCAGTTCTTTTTTTGCCTCAAACAAGTGCCACTTGACGGTACCAACGGGAATATTAAGCTCTTCTGCAATTTCTGCCTGCTTCCGGTTTTCAAAATAGTATGCAATAATAATTCTCCGTTGCAGTTTGGATAAATACGCGATCTCGCCCTGAAGCTTGCGGATACTGTCCTCTTCTTCCTCTTTTTCCAACAGGGAATTTGCGGCTTCCAGTTGTTCCGCCACCTCGTCCAGCGGAACACCCAACATGCTCTTTGCCGTATCCCGGTAATAATTGCTGAGGGCATTGTGCGCCACGGTCCAGATAAATTTGCCCATGTCTGCTATATCTTCTTTTACCAAAAGGGCACGGAAGGCTCTTGCAATAATCTCCTGGGATAAATCCTCTGCATCCTCCATGGTTTTGCAACGCTTCAGTGCAAACCCGTAAACCGGTTTTACATATTCCGTTATGATGTTTTCTACGTCTTTTCTGTTCACTTGTTTTTACCTCTTTTGAAAGCTTTCACTTAGATAGACACGAATTTTTAAAAAGGTTGGGAAATTTTCAAAAACTTTTAAATAATTTTCTATGGAAATATTTAAGGGCCCATCCATATCGGAATGAGCCCTTAACTCTACATTATCTCGAGCCACCGCCGACACCGCCGCCGGAGAATCCGCCGCCTCCGCCAATGGAGGAAGAACCTCCGCTACCGGACGCTGCCGCATCCTTTGCCGCCTTATCCACGGAATTATGCATGCCGTGATAATACCCGTAACACCATAAATAATGGTGATGATAGCTATCCAACACCGGCAGTCTGTCCGGATATAACCGCTTCAGTTGCTCGATGACATCCTCGGCACAGCCAAACAAGGTGGCATATACCATATACTCCTGCCAAAGATTTGCTTCCCAAATATCCCGTTCGGACATCTGTGCACTTTCTTCAAGATATTTCTTTAAACCAACCACCTGTGCCAGTTCACTCCTACCGGTTTCGCTTAAATGCTTGATGCGGTTGCCGGAAGTTTTAACAAATCCCCACTTGTTTCTAAAGGCTGTTTCACCGTTTTTCTTTGTATCCTTAATAAATTTTTCGATTTCCTCGTAATGCTCGTAGGAATAATCCTCTAATGCCTTTTCCTTCAGCACACCGGTACCGTCTGCCGCTGCGGAAAGTATGTAGAACAGCTTACGCTCCGGCGCTGTATCAGGTTCGGTAATCAAACGAAGCTCCAGTTTTGGCTCTGCAGTACCGAAGGTATCGGCAGTTTCCCGAAGTTCCAAACAATTCTTGTTCATCATGGAAAGCATCAGAGCACCCATAATCAGGCTGTCTTCCTTGCTTACATCAAAGGTTCTGGCAAGATAATGGGTCATCTCGATATCTCCGCCGTTTGGCACATCCGCATAATATCCGACACTTTCAGCAAATGCCTTATTTTCTTTTGTCACTTTAGCGGAATATGCTGCCGCACCAACGACTGCAGCAAACGCACCACCGAAAATCACCGCAACCAGTGCGATGGCTGCTTTATCATTGCCATCACCATGACCGTAATCACTGTCTTCCATGGCTTCTTCTCTTACCGCCGCAAACGCCTCATCAGTAACGAGCTTTCTTGGAGAAAGCAATTCTTTCTCCAATTCCAGCATTACAATCATGGAATTGTCGTCTTCCAAATCTTTTTCCGTATAAGCAACTACTCTGCCAGCCTGAAATTCGATTCTTCCCTCGAAGCCGAACGCCCAAATTCCGGCGTTGGAATCATTCAGCTGGGTTCCGTCTTCCATTACGATTTCAATTCTTCCTGCCGTTGGGAAGGTGGACATTTCCGGATTGATAAACATAAAATTGGTACCGTTGGCATCCCGGTAACCCTTGATAAAGTCAGTTACCACATAGGAAAAGGTATATTCCTTATGGCCGTACTCGGTAATACCAAAGCAAAGCTCCACGCCGTCATCCGTTTCCACAATACCACACTTGCCAGCCTTCTTTTTAAAACTCCAATCCACGTCCCAATCTTCCACAAAAGTGTACGGACCGTTTTCGTCAGATACACTAAACTCAGAAATACCGATATCTCCGGTGCGGATTGGCAGATAGTTTTCGGTTCCTTTTTCAAACTCACCGGTCCAATACTGGGTAATAACCGCACTACCGTCGTTTCTGATAACAACCTCGATGTCGATATTGGTGACATGGTTGCTTGCAGCGTAGGCGATAGTAGTGGAACCAAGAGTTACACCAAGCAGAACCAGTACTGCAAAAAACGCTGCTGTAAGTTTTCTAAACTGTTTCATAACAATCTCCTTTCTCTCCCACATAAATAATTATGAATTTACTACTACTATTTTACTACGAGCCATGAAAAAAAAGCAATAGTACTATCGTGCGTTTTCTTTATGAAACATACAATTGTCCTCTTGACACAGACAAACAATGGTAGTATAATCTCACCATTAAACTGAATAAGGCTAAATGAAATCAGCAGGAGATTAGGCGTTTGCCTTTCCAAAGGGGTAATACTCTCGGGTGTCATTATGATGGGGACTGCTGACGGATAGCAATCTGGAGAAGTCCGCTTTTACGCGGATGCCGAAGGTGCAAGGGAAAAACCCAAATCTCTCAGGCAAAAGGACAGATCATTTATTTTTACGGAACACTTATGTTTCCCGTTGTCATTTTCTCACCGCTATCCGGATTGGTTAGCGGTGTTTTTTTGTTTAACAAATATTTTTACTTAGGAGGTTCCTTTTATGGACAAGATCTTACAAACAATAGAAAGCATCAACGGCGAAATCAACAGCGTGGTATGGGGTGCCTTCGGTCTTTTACTCCTTGTCGGCACAGGTATCATTGTTACCGTAATGACAAAATTCTTCCAGATTTCACACATTGGTTTATGGTTTAAGAAAACCATCGGCCGCCTGTTTAAGCAGGACGTTATCAAGCACAGTAAGGAAGCAGGTTCTATTTCTCCGTTCCAGGCACTGTGTACCGCCCTTGCCGCAACCGTGGGTACCGGTAACATTGCCGGTGTTGCTTCCGCCATCTGCATCGGTGGTGCCGGCGCAGTATTCTGGATGTGGGTTGCCGCATTCTTCGGTATGATGACCAACTACGCAGAAAACGTTCTCGGTATTTACTACCGCAGAAAGAACGAAAACGGTGAATGGTCCGGTGGTGCTATGTACTATCTTGCGGATGGTCTCGGTAAGAAGAAGGGCATGAAGCATGTGGGAAAGGTTCTCGCAGTTCTTTTCTGTCTCTTCGCAATGCTCGCTTCCTTCGGTATCGGAAGTATGGGCCAGGTAAACAAAATCGTTACCAACGTAGCCCAGGCCTT
>JAGAQI010000141.1 GCA_017622795.1 Lachnospiraceae bacterium | reverse complement strand
TGAGAGATATAAGATGGTTACCAAGGAATCCAAAAAGGTTCTTGGCGGTGAATTCGGTGAAACAGTTAAGCCATTCAACAAGGATGTACAGAAGAAGGCTATCGGTGACGTAGAGCCTATCACCTGCCGTCCGGCTGACTTGATTCCACCACAGCTTGACAAGTTCCGTGAGGAATGTAAGGAATGGATGCAGCAGGAAGAAGATGTTCTTTCCTACGCATTATTCCCACAGGTTGCTATGGATTTCTTCAAGCACAGACAGGCTCAGCAGACTGCTGTTGACGTAACTGCTGCTGACACAGAAAACAAGGCATACCCGGTTTAAAAAGCTAAAGTAATAAGAGTTTTTCAGGATTAGGACATTGGAAAAAACTTATTACTTCAAACAAAAAAAGATACATGGAGGAGCTGCTGCTTTCATGTATCTTTTTTTGTGCGTTTTAAATGGAGGTTTTATAAAATAGTTATTTGCATTTAAGAAAATATGTGGTAAAATAGTATACAGTATAGACATTGAAAGGTGTTTACAAAAACGATAATAAATTGGAGGTACAAAATGAGTTTATTCAAGGACATTACGGACGAATTAGAACAGGCTGTAAATGACATCGAAGTAGAACAGACAGAAGAGGATGAAGACTTATTCGCCATTCTTTCCGAAAGTGATGATGTAGAGGTAGATCAGGAATTATTAGATTCCATGTTGGAAGAAGATGAACCAGCAGAGATTGTTACAGAGGAACCTGTTGTGGAAGCGGCTCCGGTTCAGGAAGCAGCCCCTGTTGTAAAAGAAGAGCCAAAGCGTGAGGTTTCCGAAGAAGATAAAAATGCAGTTACCGTAATCACAAAGGGAACCACCATCAACGGAAGCATCATTTCCGATTGCTCCTTAGATGTTATGGGTACCATCAATGGTGATATTGAGTGTTTAGGAAAGCTTACCATTTCCGGTAAGGTAACCGGTAATTCCCTGGCATCCGAAGTGGTGGTTAATACAGACCGTTTAGAAGGTTCTGTAGTAAGTGAAGGCGCGGTTAAGGTTGGCCTCGGCACTGTAGTTATCGGTGATATTACTGCAGCCTCTGCCGTTTTTGCCGGTGCTGTTAAAGGCGAAATTGATGTTAAGGGTCCTGTTGTTCTTGATTCTACTGCAATCATTAAGGGTAACATTAAGGCAAAGTCCATCCAGATGGCAAACGGTGCCGTTATGGACGGTTTCTGTTCCTTAAGCTATGCAGACCTTAAGATTGACGACATATTTGAATAATAGGAAGGCAATACAAATGGAAAAATTCAACAGAGTATTACTTAAATTAAGCGGTGAGGCTTTGGCAGGTGAAAAACACACCGGATTTGATGAAGCTACTTGTATGGAAGTTGGTAAACAGGTAAAAACTTTAGTGGAACAGGGAGTGCAGGTTGCTATTGTTATCGGCGGCGGTAATTTCTGGCGCGGCCGTACCTCGGAAACCATCGACCGTGTAAAAGCAGACCAAATCGGTATGTTAGCTACGGTTATGAACTGTATTTATGTATCGGATATTTTCCGTTATCTTGGTTTAAACACCAAGGTATATACACCATTTGCCTGTGGCGGTATGACCACTTTATTTTCCAAGGATGATGCTATAAAAGAATTAAAAAGCGGTACGGTTGTATTTTGTGCCGGAGGTACCGGTCATCCGTACTTTTCTACGGATTCTGCCACATCCCTTCGGGCCATCGAATTGGAATGCGACATTATCCTTATGGCAAAGGCAATTGACGGCGTGTATGACAGCGACCCTAAGACAAATCCAAATGCGAAGAAGTTTGATACACTTGCAGTCAGTGAAATTGTAGATAAAAAGCTGGGTGTTATCGATCTTACTTCCGCAGTGCTTTGTTTGGAAAATAAAATGCCGCTTCTTATTTTCTCTTTAAATGAAGAAAACAGCATTGTAGAAGCAGCAATGGGTAAATCAAACGGTACTGTAATTACAGTATAGTTATAAAATTTCAGGAGGAACAATATAATGAATGAAAGAGTAAAACCATTTGAAGATAAGATGAACAAGACGTTAGAAGTTTTAAAGGAAGAGTATGCTTCCGTTCGTGCGGGTCGTGCAAATCCTCATCTGTTAGATAAGCTTCGTGTAGATTATTACGGCACACCATCCCCAATCCAGTCCGTAGCAAACATCTCTGTTCCGGAAGCAAGAGTCATCCAGATTCAGCCTTGGGAAGCAAAGATGATTAAAGAAATTGAAAAGGCAATTTTAGCATCTGATATCGGTATTACCCCTGGTAATGACGGTAAAATTATTCGTTTGGTATTCCCTGAGCTTACCGAAGACCGTCGTAAGGAATTAGTAAAGGACATCAAAAAGAAAGCAGAAGCTGCTAAGGTTGCAGTTCGTAACGTTCGCAGAGATGCTAACGATGCTATCAAGAAGGCTGCAAAGGCAAGTGAAGTTTCTGAAGATGAGCAGAAGCAGATTGAAGACGAGATTCAGAAGCTTACAGATAAGTTTGTAACCGAAATTGATAAGGCTACAGACGCTAAGACAAATGAAATCATGACTGTATAACAGAACAGTATTTAAGAAGCAGTGGACGCTTCCTAGTTATTCGGAAGCGTCCATTTCCTTATGAAAGGTGGAACCTATGGCAAAGAAACTTAAGTCCGAATGGAAGATACCGGAACATGTTGCAATTATTATGGACGGCAACGGCCGTTGGGCTAAAAAAAGAGGCCTTCCCCGTAATATGGGACACCGTCAGGGTGGTAAAACAGTAGAACTGATTTGTGAGGAAGCTTATAAGCTTGGCATTAAATATATTACTTTATATGCGTTTTCAACAGAAAACTGGAGCAGACCGGAGGACGAGGTAACTGCGTTAATGAATCTGCTTCGTACTTACATGAAAGACTGCGTAAAACAGGCAGAAAAAAATAAAATGAGGGTAAAGGTTATCGGCGATATTTCCCGCCTGGATGCAGATTTGCAGGAAAGTATCCGTATACTTGAAAAGGAATCTGAAAAAAATACCGGTTTACGGTTTCAAATAGCGTTAAATTATGGCGGCAGAGATGAAATTTTACGTGCGGTAAAGCGTCTCTGCAAGGATGTAAAAGATAATACAGTAACGGAAGATGATATTAGTGCGGAACTTCTTTCTTCTTATCTGGATACAGCAGGAATTCCAGATCCGGATTTAATGATCCGTACCAGCGGAGAACAAAGAATCTCCAATTTCTTGTTATGGCAGCTTGCCTATACGGAATTTTATTTTCCGGATGTACTATGGCCGGACTTTGGCAAAGACGATTTGATTGATGCCATCGAATATTACAACACCAGAGAAAGACGATATGGAGGCGTAACTAATGTTTAAAACCAGATTACTCAGCAGTATTGTATTAATGATATTGATGCTTGCTTTTGTAATTACAGGCGGTAATGTTTTGCTTGCTGCTATTGCATTTCTTGCTCTTGTGGCAATGATGGAGTTTTTACGTATGGAAAAACTTCATAAAACATCACTTGCAATTCCGGCATATATAGCAGTTGTTTTGCTTTATATATTGTTTTTTCTTCAGAAAACAGAACTGCTGTTGCCACTGTGTGTTTGTTTGATTTTGGTGGTAATGGCTCTTTATGTGTTTGCTTTTCCAAAATATAAAGTAGAGCAAATCGTGGCAGCATATTTTGGATTTTTCTATGCAGGACTTTTAATTTCTTATGTGTACCAGGTACGGATGCTTCCGGGCGGAGCATTTAGTGTATGGCTTATATTTATTGCAGCCTGGGGCTCGGATGTCTGTGCCTATTGTGCAGGAATGTTATTTGGTAAGCATAAAGCATTTCCTGTACTTAGTCCTAAAAAGACCTGGGAGGGCTGTGTCGGCGGAGTAATCGGTGCAGCTATCATTGCTGTGTTGTATTGTCTTGCCATGAATCATTGGTTTGACCAGAGCTTTTCGCTGCTTCAGTATGCATTTGTATGCGCTTGTGGTGCAGTGATTTCCCAAATCGGAGATTTGGCTGCATCAGCAATGAAACGTAATAATGAAATTAAAGATTACGGCAAATTAATTCCGGGACACGGCGGTGTGTTAGACCGTTACGACAGCGTAATTTTTGTGGCACCAATTGTATTTTATTTGTTACAGATGACAATGTAAGAGAGGCAGTCTGAAATGAGACATATTTCAATTTTGGGTTCTACAGGTTCCATCGGAACCCAGACCTTAGATGTGGTACGAACAAACCGTGATATATTGGTGGAAGCTTTAGCGGCTGGCAGTAATATTAGTTTATTGTTGGAACAGATTAAAGAATTTCAGCCAAAACTGGTTTGTGTTTATCATGCAGATAAAGCAAAAGAACTGGAAGAAATCGTAAAAAAAGAGCAGTTAAATGTAGAAATAACCACAGGAATGGATGGTTTGCTTGCTTGTGCAACTATTTCTTCTACGGATATGGTTGTTACTGCTTTTGTTGGTATGATTGGAATCCGCCCGACCATTGAGGCAATCAAAGCGGGAAAACATATTGCACTTGCAAATAAAGAAACACTGGTAACGGCAGGACATATTATCATGCCGCTTGCAAAAGAAAAAGGGGTTTCCATTTTGCCGGTGGACAGTGAACATTCCGCAATTTTCCAGTCTTTACAGGGAAATGTAGGAAATAAAATACATCGTATCTTGCTTACCGCTTCCGGCGGTCCGTTCCGGGGGAAAACAAAAGAAGAATTAAAATCTGTACAGGTGGAAGATGCTTTAAAGCATCCAAATTGGTCTATGGGCAGAAAAATCACCATAGATTCCTCTACACTGGTAAATAAAGGCTTAGAAGTAATTGAGGCAAAATGGTTATTTGATGCTTCCGCAGACCAAATTGAAGTTGTGGTACATCCGCAAAGCATTGTTCACTCCATGATTGAATATGAGGATGGTGCGGTAATCGCCCAGTTGGGTACGCCTGACATGAAGCTGCCAATCCAGTATGCTTTGTATTATCCGGAACGGAAAGGCCCGACTTCTGCAAGACTCAATTTTGCTAAGCTTCGTACTTTAGAATTTTATGAACCGGATACAGAGGTGTTTCCTGCACTTACCATGGCTTATGAGGCGTTAAGAACCGGAGGCAGTATGCCAACGGTGTATAATGCCACGAATGAATGGGCAGTTGCATCGTTTTTAGACAGAAAAATAGGGTATACTGATATTGTAGAAACAATCCGTAAGGAGATGGAGGCACATCAATTGATTAAAAATCCATCATTAGAAGAAATTCTGGCTACGGAAGCAGAAGTATACCGCCGGTTAAACCGATAACGACCGGAAGGTAAAGGGTGAAAACCCGGACAGAAAGGATTACTATGAGTATTATTGTTGCAATTTTAGTATTTAGTATTATCATTATTATTCACGAGCTGGGCCATTTTCTATTGGCAAAAAAGAACGGAATCGGTGTGGTAGAATTTTCCATCGGCCTTGGACCTACTATTTGGGGAATTACTAAAGGAGAAACCAAGTATTCCATAAAGCTTCTGCCGTTTGGCGGTATGTGTCAAATGGTAGGAGAAGATACCGATCAGGATACGATAGCCGAAAATGCCTTTTATTCCAAAGGAGTATGGCAACGTTTTTCTGTTATTTTTGCAGGCCCGTTTTTTAATTTTATTTTGGCGTTTGCCTTGTCTTTGTTTGTTATCGGTTTTGTCGGTTATGATGCGCCAACGGTTGTATCTGTAACAAAGGATTCTCCTGCAACAGAAGCAGGATTAGAACCCGGTGACATTATTAAAAAAATTGGTAAAGATAAGATTTCTATCGGCAGAGAACTGGATTCTTACTTTTTATACAATAAAATTACTGCAGAACCGATTGAAATTATTTACGAAAGAGAAGGCAATGAATATTCTACAACATTAGAACCTGCTATTATGAAGAAATATTTGCTGGGCTTTACTTATATGCCAAGTGCGGATAGCCCTGCAATCATTAAGGAAATCAGCGTAGATTACCCATTTCATCAGGCAGGTCTGTTGCCGGGAGATAAAATTACCAATATTAACGGAACCGAAATTACGGACGGTGCACAGCTGTCTATGTATATGGACGCTCATCCGTTAGATGGTTCCAAAGTAGCGGTAACCTATGAAAGAACAACGAAATCAGAAACTGTGTCTACAACTGTAGAAGTGACACCAATGCTTTATCAGGAAGCTTATGGCGTAGGTTTTGCCTATAATTTAGCCAGAGAAAAAACAGGAGTGCTGCAAACCTTAAAATACAGTCTGATCGAAGTAAAGTACTGGATTGTTACCACGATTAAAAATCTTGGATTGTTAGTGACCGGTCAGCTAAGCTCCAATGATGTGGGTGGCCCGGTTGCAATTATCGGAACCATCGGAGATGTATATGAACAGACCTCTGAACAGGGAAATGCGTTGGATGTAGTGTTGCAAATGGCTTATATTACAATTTTACTCAGTGCGAACCTGGGAGTCATGAATCTTCTTCCGATTCCGGCACTGGACGGCGGTAAATTATTGTTTACGTTGATTGAAGCTGTACGTGGCAAACCAATCGACCGTGAAAAAGAAGGTATGGTTCATTTAATCGGTATGGTACTGTTAATGCTGTTAATGGTATTTATTTTCTTTAATGATATTAAAAATGTCTTTTTTAAGTAAATATAAAATGAAAAAAGCCGGTTCCGGGAGACTATCTTTCGGAACTGTCTTTGACTCTAACCATTGGTAAAGGAGAAAACATATGGGTTGGTTAACGGAAGAAAATAGCAGAAGAAAATCTAAAGAAGTAAAAATCGGAAATGTGTGGATTGGTGGTACGCATCCCATTGCCATCCAATCAATGACAAATACAAAAACCGAGAATGTGAAAGCTACTGTTGCACAAATTTTGGCATTGAAAGCAGCCGGCTGTGAAATTATCCGTTGTGCAGCACCAACTATGGAGGCGGCACAGGCGTTTTCTGAAATTAAAAAACAAATTCATATTCCTTTGGTGGCAGACATTCACTTTGATTACCGGCTTGCTATTGCAGCAATGGAAAATGGTGCAGATAAGGTGCGAATTAATCCGGGAAATATCGGTTCAGCGGAAAAAATTAAAGCAGTGGTGGATGTGGCAAGAGAAAGAAATATTCCTCTCAGGGTAGGTGTAAACTCCGGTTCTTTAGAAAAACATCTGATTGAGAAATACGGCGGAGTTACTGCAGAAGGTTTAGTAGAAAGTGCGCTGCATCAGGCTGCGCTTATTGAAGATATGGGATATGATAATCTGGTAATCAGTATAAAATCTTCCGATGTACTGATGTGCGTAAAGGCACATGAGCTGATTGCAGATAAAACCGTACATCCGTTACATGTTGGTATTACGGAGTCAGGTACCGTAACCTCCGGAAATATTAAATCTTCCATCGGATTGTCCTTAATTTTAGGACAGGGTATCGGTGATACCATCCGTGTATCTTTAACGGCTGACCCGGTGGAGGAAATTACTTCTGCAAAACAGATTTTAAAAACATTGGGACTGCGTAAAGGCGGTATTGAGGTAGTATCCTGTCCGACCTGCGGTCGTACCAGAATCGATTTAATCGGTTTGGCAAAGCAGGTGGAAGAACTGGTAAAAAATTATCCGCTGGATATTAAAGTGGCGGTCATGGGCTGCGTAGTAAACGGTCCCGGTGAGGCCAGAGAAGCAGACCTTGGTGTTGCCGGAGGTATTGGCGAAGGACTTATCATTAAAAAAGGGGAAGTGCTTCGTAAGGTAAAGGAAGAGGTTCTTTTGGAAGAATTGAAAAAAGAACTGGATGCCATGTTGTAGAGGAAATGATACATTAGTGCATTTTTGCACAATGAAAATAGTATAATCCTTTTATAAATATAAAAGAAAGAGATGATGCGGTGTGAATTTATTTGAAGTTTTGGATGAATTAAAGGTAAAGCCGGATTTGCAGAGTGCATTTGAGGCTGTACAGGTGGAAAAAATCACCTCTTCACGGAGTACAGGTAAAACGGTAATTCACTTAAAATCCAAACATTTATTGGAGTTTCAACAACTGGAAGAAATGACAAAAGCGGTATCGGAACAGTTTTTCCGGGGAGCAGGAACCTCAGCCGAGCTTTCCGTGGAATATCAGCTGTCCAGTCAGTATACTCCGGAATCCCTTTGGAATCTATATAAGGATAGTGTGGAAGAAGAGCTTGGAAAAGAAAGCAAGATGGCTTCTTTCTTACTTCGTTCTGCCGATATTTCGTTTGATGTAAGTAAGATGCCCGTAATAATGCACCTGGGAATCAAAGACAGCTTTGTAAACCGTACTCTTGGTAAGGACTTAAAAGGGTTTCTGGAAAAAATGTTCTACGAACGTTTTGGCTTTACTGTACAGATAGATTTCGAATACATAGAAGCTGAAGAGCCGGAAAAGAAAAACAGCGAGCCGGAATATTTTACAGTAGACGTACCGGTAAATCAAACAACAAAAGCAACGGATGCCGGAGAAAAGAAAACAGAGGCAAAGTCTGCAACAAAAACGTTTACTGCCAAAAAAGACGGAAATTTCTTCAACAGGGAAAAGAAAGATTTCTCCAAATTTGTAAAGAAAAAACTACCGGATGATCCGGATATTTTTTACGGTCATGCCTTTGACGGAGATGCCACACCGCTTTGTGAAATCCAGGATGAAATCGGCGAAGTGGTGGTTTACGGAAAAATTTTAAATGTGGAAGAAACAGCCATGAAAAACGGTGAAAAGATGATTATTAAATTCAGTTTCACCGATTTGACTGACACAATTTCCGGTAAATTATTTGTTCGTAATGAAGAATGGGACGGAGATCCTGAAAATGAAGACGAACGTTTACGTGAAGGATTAAAAAAGAAACTATCCAAAGGAACCTGCATCCGGTTAAAAGGTATGGCGATGTTTGACCGTTATGATAAAGAAGTCGGTATTGCTTCCATTGCTGGCATTAAGACCATTTCTAACTTTATTAAAAAGCGTAAGGATAACTACGCCGGTGAAAAGCGTGTGGAGCTTCACGCCCATACAACCATGAGTGACATGGACGCAGTGGTGGATGCAAAAACCTTGATTAAAACCGCTTTTGAGTGGGGCCATCCGGGCATTGCTATTACAGACCACGGCGTAGTACAGGCGTTTCCGGAAGCAAATCATGCCTTAAATCCAAAGGATTATAAAGACGACGAAGAAAAAATGCAGCGTGCCAAAGACTTTAAGATTCTTTACGGAATGGAAGCCTATTTGGTAGACGATGTAGAAGAAATCGTTAAGAAAGATAAGGGACAAACATTAGATGTTGCCAGTGTGGTATTTGATATTGAAACCACAGGTTTTGACAAAGAAAATGACCGTATTATTGAAATTGGTGCGGTTAAGGTAGTAAACGGTGAGATTACCGACCGGTATTCCACCTTTATTAATCCAAAGGTTCCGATTCCGGCACGTATTGAGGAATTAACCCATATTTCGGATGAAATGGTTATGGATTCTCCGGAAATTGATGTGATTTTACCGCAGTTTTTGGATTTTTGTAAGGATTGTATTTTGTTAGCCCATAATGCCTCCTTTGATACCGGATTTATCCGTAATAAAGCAGAAAAACTTGGCTTGGAATTTGATTTTACCATCGTAGATACTGTTGGTATGGCAAGAATTCTTCTTCCGGAGCTTAGCAAGTATAAATTAAATGTTGTGGCGAAAGAGCTGGGGATTTCCCTGGAAAATCATCATCGTGCGGTAGATGATGCCGGAGCAACGGCAGAGATTTATGTAAAGTTCCTACAGATGTTAAAAGAACAGGGCATTACTACATTGGCTGGAATTCAGGAAAATGCCAGACTGTCCGCAGATGTAATCAAAAAAATGCCGTCATACCATTGCATCCTGATTTGTCAGAATGATGTGGGACGTGTCAATCTTTATAAAATGGTTTCTCTGTCCCATTTGGAGTACTATAACCGCAGACCGCGCATTCCAAAGAGCTTACTTATGGAATGCAGGGAAGGAATTTTGGTAGGTTCTGCTTGTGAAGCAGGAGAACTGTATCGGGCAATTTTAAAGAATGAATCCATGGATGAAGTGACCAGACTGTGCGAATTTTATGATTATTATGAAATTCAACCGATAGGTAACAACCGCTTTATGATTGACCAGTATGATAAAAAATCCGGCGAAAAATCTTTTCCGAATATTAACTCTGATGTAGATTTGCAGGAAATCAATAAGCGTATTGTGAAGCTGGGAGAGCAGTTTAATAAGCTGGTGGTAGCAACCTGTGATGTGCATTTCTTAAATCCGGAGGATGAAGTATACCGTCGTATTATCATGTCCTGTAAGGGCTTTGACGATGCAGACAACCAGGCTCCGTTGTTCCTTCGGACTACGGAAGAAATGTTAGCGGAGTTTGATTATTTAGGCGAAGAAAAGTGTAAAGAGGTTGTGATTGACAACACAAGAAAAATTTTTGACATGGTGGAAAAAATTTCTCCGGTGCGTCCGGATAAATGTCCGCCGGTTATTGAAAATTCTGACGAAACCCTGCGTACCATTTGCTATAATACAGCCCATTCCATGTATGGTGACCCGTTACCGGAAATTGTAAAGGACCGATTGGAGAGAGAACTGAATTCCATCATCAGCAATGGATTTGCCGTAATGTATATTATTGCCCAGAAGCTGGTTTGGAAATCCAACGAAGATGGCTATCTGGTAGGTTCCAGAGGTTCCGTAGGTTCTTCCTTTGCGGCTACTATGTCCGGTATCACCGAGGTTAATCCACTGCCTGCCCATTATTACTGTCCGGAATGTTTCTATTCGGATTTTGATTCGGAAGAGGTAAAGGACTATCAAAAACGAGGCGTGTGCGGTTGTGACATGCCGGACCGTGTTTGCCCAAACTGCGGTAAGACACTGAAAAAAGACGGTTCGGATATACCGTTTGAAACCTTCCTTGGCTTCTATGGTGATAAAGAGCCGGATATCGACTTAAATTTCTCCGGGGAATATCAAAGTAAAGCTCATGAATATACAGAAGTAATTTTTGGTAAGGGTCAGACTTTCCGTGCGGGAACTATTGGTACTCTGGCGGATAAGACGGCCTATGGTTATGTTTTAAAATATGATGAAGAGCATGGGGTGCAGCACAGAAGAGCAGAAATTGAACGTATTGCAGCCGGATGTGTCGGGGTAAGAAGAACCACCGGTCAGCATCCGGGCGGTATTATCGTACTTCCAATCGGCGAAGAGATTTATTCTTTTACACCGGTACAGCACCCGGCAAACGACCAAACCGTGGCAACTATAACCACTCATTTTGACTATCATTCCATTGACCATAACCTGTTAAAACTGGATATTCTCGGACACGATGATCCGACCATGATTCGACGCTTAGAGGATTTGACCGGCTTGGACGCTAAAACCATTCCGATGGATGACCAAAAGGTAATTTCTTTGTTCAGCAGTACGGAAGCCCTGGGAATTACACCGGCAGATATCGGTGGCTGTGACCTGGGAAGTCTTGGCCTTCCGGAGCTTGGTACCAACTTCGTTATGCAGATGCTTCGTGAAACTAAACCGAAGAGCTTTTCCGATATGATTCGAATTTCCGGTTTGTCCCATGGTACCGATGTTTGGACGAATAATGCACAAACACTTATCAACGAAGGAACCTGTACTTTGGAAAGTGCGATTTGTACCCGTGATGATATTATGACATTCCTGATTTATCAGGGAGTAGAAAAGGGTCTTGCCTTCAAAATTATGGAGAGCGTGCGTAAGGGAAAAGGTCTTACGGAGGAAATGGAAGCTGCCATGATTGAAAAGGGAATTCCGGATTGGTATATTTGGTCCTGTAAGCGGATTAAGTACATGTTCCCGAAGGCTCATGCCTGCGCATATGTTATGATGGCATTCCGTGTGGCTTATTTTAAGGTATATTATCCGTTGGCATATTATGCGGCATATTTCGGCATAAGAGCTTCGGCCTTTAACTATGAGTTAATGTGTCTCGGTAAGGCAAACTTAGAAAAGAACATGAAGGAAATCAAAGGCAGAATGGACAAAAAAGAAGCTTCCCAGAAGGAAGAAGCAACCTATGAAAACATGCGCCTGGTGCAGGAGATGTATGCCCGTGGATTTGATTTCATGCCGATTGACATTTTCAAGGTAAAGGCCCATGAATTCCAGATTATTGACGGTAAACTGATGCCGGCACTGGATACCATTGAAGGTGTTGGTGAAAATGCAGCGGATTTTATTGTGGAAGCTGCAAAAGCAGGAGAGTTCCTGTCAAGGGATGATTTTAAAACCCGTTGTAAGGTCAGCCAGACCATTACAGATAAAATGGGAGAGTTAGGCCTCCTTGGTGATATTCCTGCATCTAATCAGATGTCGTTGATGGATTTGTTTCAGATGTAGCAACATTTGAAAAAATTTAAAGAAAAAGTTCTTGACTTTTCTTATCGGATAGTGTATATTATGTTTTGTTCACTGGAACAGGTGTAATATACACTATTCAGTATGGCTCGTTGGTCAAGCGGTTAAGACGTCGCCCTCTCACGGCGAAAACAGGGGTTCGATTCCCCTACGAGCTGCTAACTGTTTAAATTAAACAGCCCAACCCGAGAATCCTTAAACCATGTTCATGGCTTTAAGGATTTTTTTATTTACATTGCATTTTACATAAAAAAAGAGTAAAATATGAGGTAATATATTTTGGAAGGTTTTGACTATGAAGCATAACGGAAAAATTTTAGTTGTACTTATATTGTCTTTGATTGCATTTACTGTTTCTTCCTATGCTGTTTCTGTTATGGAAAATAAGCAATACAGCAGCTTAAATTCCATAGGGGAAGTGTCCGGAGAAACGGTGATTTTACATGCAACGGCAGTAGAAACCTTAACACCGACCCCGGTTCCTACCGCGACGGCAACACCAAGTCCGACTCCAACCAATACGCCAACACCGACTCCAACAAACACACCAACGCCTAGCCCGACGCCGACACCGGTGGTTATTGACATTGTCATCAGTGCAGTGGGAGATGTGACTTTGGGTATTAATCAAAAGCAAAGCTATGACCGCTCTTTCCATGAGTATTACGATACCTATGGTGCAGATTATTTCCTGCAAAATGTAAAAGAATATTTTGAAGCAGATGACTTTACGATTGTAAATTTGGAAGGAACCTTAACAAATTCTGATAACATCCGTCCGGCAAAGGAATGGAACCATAAGGGCCGTCCGGAATATACGGAAATTTTAACCAATGCTTCGGTGGAAGCGGTTTCCCTTGGAAACAACCACATCATGGACTATCAATGGGATGGTGTGGAAGATACTATCAAATATGTATCGGAAAGCGGTATGGAGTATGCCCTAAGCGGTCCGTGGGGCAATCATTACGGCATATATGAAACCGAAAAAGGAATTAAAATCGGGTATGTTTCCGTAAACGAGTATTATGACGGGGACAGCGTCTATAAGTATTTGGAAGAAGGTTTACAGGAACTTCGCGATAACGGCGCTGCTTTAGTATTCGCCTGCACCCATTGGGGAGATGATAAAACCCATATAATCAATACGGATCAATATAAAATGGGACACTGGTGCATTGATGCAGGCTATGATTTAGTACTTGGCTGCCATCCGCATGTATTGCAGGGAATTGAATGCTATAACGGAAAATACATTGTATACAGCATGGGGAATTTCTGTTACGGGGGCAATAAAAATCCTGCTGAAAAGTCCTCTATGATTTATCAGCAGACGTTCACATTTGTAGATGGTGTTTTGCAGGAGAAAACCTCTATTCGGGTGATTCCGTGCAGGCTTTCTTCAGTCACATGGAGAAATGATTATTGTCCGGTGGTACTTACCGGTGAGGATGCGGAAGCCTGGGCAGAGGAAATGAACAGCTATTGTGAAGAGTTTGGTTTACAATTTAATACAGAAGGTTATTTGATTCAATAAGGAGGAAAAAATTATGTTATGGAGAGCAAGAAAAAGAATCTGGTGTGGTTTACCTTGGACT
The DNA here is from genome assembly GCA_017622795.1 of Lachnospiraceae bacterium. Lineage (GTDB taxonomy): Bacteria > Bacillota > Clostridia > Lachnospirales > Lachnospiraceae > SIG299. Next base: position 4,933 of record JAGAQI010000141.1, on the reverse strand, counting down.
TTTACCGTGTATAGTTTTGATGAGGAACGTATCTTTGTGGATACAGGGTTCTTTAATAAACGTCAGGATGAAATCCGTATGTACCGTGTGTTAGATATTACCGTAACACGCAAATTAGGACAAAGAATTTTCGGAATGGGAAGCATTCAGTTAAAGACCTCCGATAAAACCATGGGAGATTTTGAAATTAAAAATATCAAAAAAGTAATGGATGTGAAGATGCAGTTGTCCGATTTAATTGAGGCAAACCGCGAAAAGAAACGTATTACCGGCCGTGAGTTTATGACAACCGGCAGTGATATGGATTTTGAACTTCCGGATGAGGAAATTGACGAAGAATAAACGAAAGAGAGCATGTTATCATGAAAATGTACTTTTACTACGGAGCCATGGGTTCCAGCAAAACAGCCAATGCGCTGATGACCAGGTTCAGCTGGGAGGATAAAGGAAAAAAGGTTGCTTTGTTAAAACCAAGTATCGATAACAGGGATGGCGTTGATATTGTAAAATCCCGTGCGGGTTTGATGGCACAGGCTATTTTAATTTATCCAAACAGTACCATAAAAGAAGTGCTTCCTGACCCTGTAGAAGAGTACGATAACTTAATTGTGGATGAAGCACAGTTTTTAACCAAAGCCCAGGTGGACGAGCTTCGTGACATTGCAGATAAAGGTACATTTGTAATGTGCTACGGTTTAAAAGCAGACTTTATGGGCAATTTGTTCGAAGGTTCCAAGCGCATTTTAGAACTGGCAGATTCCCTTCGTGAAATTGTAACCATGTGTCCCTGCGGCAAAAAGGCTATCATGAATGCCCGTTACTCCGGCAACCGTATTCTGTACGAGGGGGAACAGGTTGTTGTGGGCGGCAATGAGTCATATATGGCACTTTGTCACCGTTGTTACAAAAAGGGAATTATTCCTTCGGAAGCACTGGAAGATTTTACAGTCGAAAAAGACTAAGCAGCGTTTGTGTTAACATAAAGAGATTTGGAGGATAACAACTACATGAAGAAACTAATACAAAAATGGTGGATGCTTTTATTTGCTGCAGTATTCAGTGTTTCTTTGCTTGGCTGCGGTGACATTTCCACCGGAAACGAAGAACTTGACCAGGCCATTGTAGATATGGTGGTGGATGGGGTAAATTCTTATCTGGAAGATACAGTAAGTGGTGAAGAGGGCACGGATATTGCAGATGCTGAGGAGGCTCCTGCGGCAACGGCAACACCGGAACCTACAGCAACTAAGGCACCTACAGCGACACCAAAGCCAACAGCAACAAATACACCTAAGCCTACAGCTACTCCAAAACCAACTGCGACAAATACACCTAAGCCTACAGCTACTCCAAAGCCTACGTCAACTCCAAAACCTACGGCTACTCCTACACCGGAACCTGCTATTGAGGAGGATGGCTGGTATTACAGTAAAGAAGATGTGGCTTTATATATCTATACCTATGGAAAACTTCCTGAAAACTTTATTACTAAGAATGAGGCAAGAGATTTAGGCTGGGAAGGCGGTAGTGTAGAACGTTATAAAAAAGGTGCTGCCATCGGCGGAGATAAATTCGGAAATTATGAAGGTCTGTTGCCAAAGAAGAGCGGTAGAAAATATTATGAATGTGACATTGATACAAAGGGAAAGAACAGTCGTGGAGCAAAGAGAATTATTTTCTCCAATGACGGACTGATTTATTATACCGATGATCATTATGAATCGTTTACCTTGCTTTATGGCGAAGAATAATTTGAGGAGATAAATAAAATGGTAGTAGTAATCGATGGAAGAAAAATGACAGATAAAGCTACTTTGCATACTTATTTAAAAGAGCAATGTAAGTTCCCGGAATATTACGGAAATAATCTGGATGCGTTGTATGATGTGTTGACAGATCGGGAAGAACCACTGGAAATTCAGTTAGAATATGCACAGGAATTAAAAGAATTACTTTGTGGATATGGTGAGGCTTTTATTGAAACGTTGGAAGATGCGGCGGCAAGTTGCCCAAATATTAGTTTTATTATAAAATAATTGACAAACCATTTGGAAAATCTTATACTAAGATATTGTGAAAAATAGATTTTTATACGGTTTTACGTATAGATAAAGGGAGGATAAATCAACATGAAACCATATGGTGTAAATGATTTAAGAAGAATGTACCTTGAATTTTTCGAAAGCAAGGAACATTTACGTTTAAAGAGTTTTTCTTTAATTCCGCACAATGACAAGAGCTTACTGCTCATTAACTCCGGTATGGCTCCGATGAAGCCTTACTTTACAGGCCAGGAAATTCCGCCGAGAAAGCGTGTTACTACCTGTCAGAAGTGTATCCGTACCGGTGATATCGAAAACGTAGGTAAGACAGCAAGACATCTTACCTTCTTTGAAATGCTCGGTAACTTCTCCTTTGGTGATTACTTTAAGAAAGAAGCAATTCACTGGTCCTGGGAGTTCTTAACCGAAGTAGTTGGTTTGGAAAAGGATCGTTTATATCCATCCATCTTCAGTGAGGATGATGAAGCATTTGAAATCTGGACAAAGCAGGAAGGCGTAGCTCCGGAAAAAATTACCCGTTTCTATCGTGATGAAAACGGTGACTGCGATAACTTCTGGGAGCACGGCGCAGGTCCTTGCGGTCCATGTTCCGAAATTTACTATGACCGTGGTATTAAGTATGGCTGCGGTAAGCCGGATTGTAAGGTGGGTTGTGAATGCGACCGTTTCATCGAGGTTTGGAACAACGTATTTACCCAGTTTGAAAGCGATGGAAACCACAATTATACAGAATTAACCCAGAAGAACATCGATACCGGTATGGGATTAGAGCGTCTTGCTGTAGTAGTTCAGGACGTAACCTCCGTATTTGATATTGATACCATGAAGGCAATCCGTGACAAGGTTTGTGAAATGGCTGGTGTTACTTACCAGACCGACGATAAGAAGGACGTTTCCATCCGTCTGATTACCGACCATATCCGTTCCGTAACCTTTATGACCTCCGACGGTATTATTCCGTCCAATGAAGGCCGTGGCTACGTGCTCAGAAGACTTCTCCGTCGTGCGGCAAGACACGGAAGATTACTTGGTATCAATGGTTTATTCCTTGCAAAACTTTGTGAAACCGTTATCAACGAGTCCAAGGACGGTTATCCGGAATTAGAAGAAAAGAGAGAGTATATCTTAAAGGTATTAACTCTGGAAGAAGAAAAGTTCAACAAGACCATTGACCAGGGTCTTAGCATTTTGGCTGATATGGAAGAGGCTTGCACTAAGGCCGGTTCTACCGTACTTTCCGGTGACGACGCTTTCAAGCTTTATGATACTTACGGCTTTCCAATCGATTTAACCGAAGAAATTCTTGCAGAAAAGGGCTTCACCATCGATATGGATGGATTTAAGAAGTCAATGCAGGTGCAGAAGGATACTGCACGTAATGCCCGTGCAACCACAAACTACATGGGTGCGGATGCTACTGTTTATGATGAAATCGATGCAGCAATCACAACCGAATTTGTTGGTTATACAAATAACAGTTATGAATCCGAAATCACAGTTCTTACCACAGAAACTGAGATTGTAAAGGATATTACCGAAGGTCAGAACGCAACCATTATTGTAAAGGAAACTCCATTCTATGCAACCATGGGTGGTCAGCAGGCAGATAAGGGTGTTATCACTAAGGATGAGTCCGTATTTGTTGTTACCGATACCATTAAGCTAAAGGGTGGCAAGGTTGGACATGTTGGTTACGTTCAGAACGGTATGTTCTCCGTAGGTGATAAGGTTCAGCTTGGCATTGACGAAAAGAATCGTGTAGCTACCGGCAAGAACCACAGTGCAACCCACTTACTTCAGGAAGCACTCCGCATTGTTCTCGGTAACCATGTAGAACAGGCAGGTTCCTTGGTTACCGCTGACAGACTTCGTTTCGACTTTACTCATTTCTCTGCTTTGACCAAGGAAGAGCTTGCTAAGGTAGAAGCAATTGTAAACGAGGAAATTGCAAAGAATTTGGTGATTGAAACCAAGGAAATGAGCATTGATGACGCTAGAAAGACCGGTGCAAAGGCTCTCTTTGGCGAAAAGTACGGCGATACTGTAAGAGTAGTAAGTATGGGTGAATTCTCCAAGGAACTTTGTGGTGGTACCCACGTAAACAACACAGGTGTTATCTCTGTATTCAAGATTTTATCCGAATCCGGTATTGCAGCAGGCGTAAGACGAATTGAAGCTATTACCGCAGATGGCGTATTTGATTACTACAAGAAGCAGGAAGAAGAATTACTGGCTGCAGCTAAGGCTGCAAAGTGCGACACAGCTTCCCTGGTTAAGAAAATTGAAGCAATGCAGGAAGAAATCAAAACAGCTCATTCCGAAAACGAAAAGTTAAAAGCAAAGCTTGCTAACAACTCCCTTGGCGACATTATGAGTCAGGTAAAGGAAGTAAACGGCATAAAGGTGCTTTGTGCGAAGCTTCCTGATGCTGATATGAATGCACTCCGTAATCTTGGTGACCAGATGAAGGATAAGCTCGGTGATAGCGTAATCTTACTTGTTTCTGCGTTAGAAGGTAAGGTAAATCTTGTTGCTATGGCTACTGATGCGGCTATGGCTAAGGGGGCCCATGCTGGCAACCTCATCAAGGAAGTAGCATCCTTAGTTGGCGGTGGCGGCGGTGGCCGTCCGAATATGGCACAGGCCGGCGGAAAGAATCCTGCAGGCATGGATGCTGCCATTGAAAAGGCATATACTGTACTGGAAGGTCAGTTAGCATAAGTAAAGTTGCTGTTGTTCTGCATAAAAAATGTTTTAAAATCATAAAAAAACAGTTGACGAATGTAGAATTTATGGTATAATCTTCATAGTGCTTTAAAAAATACCCAAACAGTTGTATAGGCACAATACACAACTGGAGGGAGGTTAGG